>JASHUV010000058.1 GCA_030039825.1 Thermoplasmata archaeon | reverse complement strand
CGGACCGGATGCAGCGCGCTAGCCTTCGGAGATCTTGTCGATGCGGCGCTCGAACATGGTGATCACGTCCGGGCGCGCCGCGTGGCCCTTCTCGTACTCGATGAGCTGGCCGAGCTGGTCCGCGGACAGGTTGCGCAGCCGCGCGCGCAGCGACGCGACCGTCAGCTCGTCGTAGTTCGCCAGCGGCAGGTCCGCGGCGGCGGCCACGGCCGGCGCGGCGGGCGACGGGGAGGGCTCGAGGTCGACGGTCGGAGCGCTCGCGATCGCCGTGCTCTCACCGCCTCAGCCGCGGGTCGAGCGCGTCACGGAGACCGTCGGACAGGAAGTTCACGGAGATCGCGAAGAGGAACAGGACGAGTCCGGGGAAGAGGAGCTGCCACCACGGGAAGTAGCACGTCCCGATCGAGCACTGGACGAAGAGCTCGGCGAGCGGGCCGGTCGCCGAGGCGGCGATGGTCCCCCACTCCGGGAAGTTGAGCGGGAAGATGTTGAAGCCGAGGAAGGCGATCCCGCCGAGCGCGATCGGGATCGAGCCGACGTCGAGCGACATCTGGACGAAGACCGGGTAGAGCGAGTTCGGGATGATGTGCTTCGTGACGATGCGCAGGTGCCCCGCCCCGCTCGCGCGGGACGCCTCGACGTACTTCTGCTCGCGGGTCACGAGGACCTGTCCTCGCACGATGCGCGTGTAGATCGGCCACCAGGTGAGGATGAACGCCCCCATCAGGAGGGCGATCTTGCCGTCGAACGTCGTGATGTCCGCGCCGATCGACGCCAAGGCGACGATGACGAGCAGGAAGCCCGGGATCGCAAGGAAGATGTCGGTGATGCGCATCATCACCTCGTCGACGTAGCCGCCGAAGTAGCCCGCCGTCGCCCCGAGGAGGAGGCCGATCAAGGCGCCGCTGCCGACGATCCCGGCGGAGATCCCGAGGGACCACTGCGCCCCCTTGAGGAGGCCGAGGAAGGTGTTCAGGAAGTAGTTCGTGCCGCCCTCGAGGGCGAGGGAACCGAACGGGAGCGGGCCGGCGGTGAAGTGCGCGAGGTCCCAGGTCGGCCCCACCTCGTTCGGGTTCTCGGGGCTGACCGCGTAGCAGTTCGCCCCGGGCGCGGGCGTCCCGATCGCGTACGTGCAGAGGACGTGGCCCCCGCAGAGGGACTGGAGCTGGGAGGCGTTGATCTCCCCGTTCGTCGAGAGCGTGCCGCAGTACTGCGACATCTGGGTGCTCGACGCCGGGTACGCGGCGCCGTAGATCGCCACGAAGACGAAGAACACGACGATCGCGAGGCCGACGACGGCGAGGGAATTGCGGGTCAGGAAGTACAGCGTCCGGCGGACCTGGGCCCACTGGGGGTTCGGTCGTCGGCCGCCGCCGGCCGGGGGGCTCCCGGTGGACGGCGCGGTCGAGGACGCAGCGGCGGGCACGTTCTCAGCCGAGCCTCACTCGGGGGTCGAGGTAGGCGTAGAGGATGTCGACGATGATGTTCGCGACGACCACGATGATGGTGAAGAGCAGGGTCGCTCCGAAGACGAGGCCGTAGTCGATCGGTTGGAGGAGGGAGACCGCGAGGAGGTACCCCACCCCGTAGAGACCGAAGACCTTCTCGATGATGGCGAAGCCTCCCACGAAGCCCGCGAACGTCAGCCCGAGGATCGTGATCGTCACGTTGAGGGAGTTCCGTCCGGCGTGACGGCTCACGACGACGCTCTCCGGGACCCCCTTCGACCGGGCCGTGCGAACGAAATCGAGGTTCATCACCTCGAGCATGCTGTTGCGGACGTACCGCAGGATCCCCGCGACCGAGCCGTAGGCGATCACGAGGGCCGGCAGGATCAGCCGGATCACGGTGTCGAGCGCGAGGCCGTACTGGCCGTGGATCAGGGCGTCGATGGTCGGGAACCCGGTCGGCGACGTTTGCCCGTATAATCCGATCCAACTCGGAACGCCGCAGCTCGCCGGCGGCCATGAGCCGAAGAAATGGTCGAACGGGATGTAGGTGTTCTGGCAGCCGAGCGGGAGCCAACTGAACAACGAGGCCGCTCCCAGGAGGACGAGCGTCGCTAAGATGAACCCGGGTAACGCGAACCCGGAGAACGACATCACCCGCGCGCCCTGGTCGATCGGCCGGTTCCGGTAGACGGCCGAGTAGTTCCCGATCGGGATGGCGAGCACGAGGATGAGGAGGAGGGCGAGGGTCGCGAGCTCGAGGGTGTAGGGGAGGTAGAAGGAGAGGACCTGGGCGATCGGAAGCTCGGAGTGTCCCAAGAGGAGACCGCTCGCCGCGCTCTGGCCGTCCGTCGTCCCCCACTGGAGGGTCAGGCTGTTCTCGATGTAGATGCCCCATTGGACGTACTCGGGCTGGTTGAGGCCGAGCGCCACGACCTCCCGGTGGTAGACGGGGTTCGGGCAGTTGCCCGTCGCGTTCGGGCCGTCGATCTTGTTGCAGGGGACGATCGGGGTCTGGCCGTACTTCCCCTGCCCGTAGTGGGAGATCAGCTTGTCCTCGACCGGGAGGGCCGAGGTGATGACGAAGGTGATCGTCATCACGCCGATGATGACCGGGATGATCAGCAGAAGGCGGCGGAGGATGTAGATCCACATCTTCATGGTCGCCGGATCGCCCCCGACCCCGTCCTCGACGGGATGTCACCGCCGATTCGGCCCGGTCTATAAAGACGTTCTACGTTTTCGGCGGCCCCGCGGCCCGTCACAGAAGCGGAAGCCCCCCGGTCACCCGGTCGATGTCGGAGGCCTTCGCCGGGCCGAGTCCGAGCACGGTCCGCGTCCCGGGGGGGACCTCGGTGAGACCGGCGTCCTCCACGAGGACCGTCGGGATCCCGGCGCCCCTCGCCTTGCGCTCGAGCGCCTGCATCTCCGCGAGCGTCTCGACGACGAGCGCGATCTTCTTCTGGCCCTCGGACTCCCACGCCTCGAGGATCCCGTCGCGCCGGCTCCGCGCCGCCCGCGCGAGCATGACGGCGGCGTGGGCGACCTGCACCGCCGCCTTCCCCGCCGTCAGGCGAAGCTCCCCGCGGACCACGAGGACCATCTTGGTCCCGCCGGGCTCACGCGAGGGCGTACTCCGCCTCCCGGTCGGCCGTCCGACGGGCGATCTCCGCGCGAACCTCGTCGAGCTCGCGCCGGACCGCGTCCGGGTCGCCGCCGCCGACCCGCAGCTCGTGGAGGAGCCGACGCTCCGTACGGTGCAGGCGCTCGAGGTCCCGCACGATCTCCATGGGGTCGCCGAGACCGCCCGCGGGGTCCGGCGCGGGCGCGGCCGGAGGGAGGCGGCGGAACCCGCCGCGGGCCGCCGCCACACCGAGCGCGGCGAGGGTGATCAGGGCGAGGGTGGCCTCGAGGATCGGGTCCGACCAGCCGGCCTCGACCCCGGTCGACGTCCCGAGCCAGGCGAACCCGGCGAGGATCGTCACCGCGACGCTCAGGACGAGCGCCATCGCGGCCTCCTCGGTGATCCGATAGAGCGAGAACGGGCGGAGGAGCCGGCGCTCGGGGAAGACCGCGCGCCCGATCGCGAAGCCCGGCAGGACGAAGACGAGGGCGAGACCCGCGAGGACCTCCGCCGCGTTCGGCACCCGATCGCCCTCCCTACCCCGACGGCTCGCCCTGGGCGAGCTGCCGCTCGAGCTGGCGCCTCAGCCGGCGGTTCGACGCGAGACCGTGCGCCGCCTTCCGGGTGGTCTCGCAATAGCGGATCAGCGCGCGGACCTCCTGAGGGCGCCGCCCGCTCCCCCGGGCGATCCGCTGGATCCGCTCGCCCTTCAGGAGGTGGAGGTCGTCGAGCTCCTTCTCGTTCACCGAATCGAGGATCGATCGGAACTGCCGGAGCCGTTCCTGCGTCGCCTCCATCTGGTGGTCGTCGAGCTTGGCGCCGCCGAGGTTGGGGAGGAGGTTCATCAGCTTCGAGAAGGGACCCATCTGACCGAGCGAGTCGAGCTGGCTCCGCATGTCCCGGAGGGTGAAGCGCCCGGCCATGAGCCGCTCCGCGGCCTTCTGCGCCTCCTCCTTGTTCTCGAGCTCCTCGAACCGCTCGAGGAGCGTTTGGATGTCGCCCATGCCGAGCAGGCGCGAGACGAACCGGGTCGGCTCGAAGCGCTCGAGGTCGTCGAGATGCTCGCCGGTCCCGAGGAAGAGGATCGGCGCGCCGCTCACCGCGACCGCCGAGAGCGCCCCGCCGCCCTTCGCCGACCCGTCGAGCTTCGTCAGGATGACGCCGGTGAGCCCGACCGCCTTGTGGAACGCCTCGGCGCTGCGGCCGGCGCTCTGGCCCATCGCCGCATCGAGGACGAGGAGGGTCTCGTCCGGCGTCAGCACGTCCCGCACCCGCGCGAGCTCGGCGATCAGCGCCGGATCGATCCCCGTCCGGCCGGCGGTGTCGACGATGACGGCGAGGTGGGGGGGGAAGCGCGCGAGGGCCTCCGCGACGATCACCTCGGCGCGGGTCTCGCCCCGGTGCGCGTAGAACTCGCAGCCGATCTTCTTCGCGAGCTGCTCGAGCTGGTCGATCGCCGCCGGCCGGTGCACGTCGGCCGCCACGAGGGCGGCCCGGATCCCCTTCTTCTGGAAGTAGCGCGCGAGCTTCCCGGCGCTCGTCGTCTTTCCCTGGCCGAAGAGCCCGGACATGAGGATCCGGCGGGGCTTGAGCTCGAACGGGCGCTCGGGCCCGAGGATGCGCCGGATCTCCTCGTAGATGATGCGGACGAGGAACTCGCGGAGCCCGGCGCCCGCGGGGGGCTTCTCCTCCTTGGCCCGCTTCCTCACCCGCTGGGTGAGCTCGAGGGCGAGCTGGACGTTGACGTCGGCCTGCAGGAGGGCGCGCTGGATGTCCCGGGCGACCTCGGCGAGGAGCTCGTCGTCGATGGCCGAGCCCCGGGCGACCTTCTGGAGGACGCCGCGCAGCGACTTCCCCAGCGAATCGAGGACCATCGGATCGCGGACCTCCGTCCCTCGCCCCTCTCCGGCGCGGGGCGAGCTAGCGGCCCGCGGGTAATAGTCTCGCGCCCCGACGGCGGCCCCCGACACCGTTTCAAGGCGGCCACCGCTCGGGCCGCCGGGCGCGCCGTCCGCCCGAACTCCCATGTCCGCTCCCGAGCCCGCCGCGAGACCGAAGGTGGTGCCACCCAAGCTCAACCCGGTCCGGGTCCGGATCTCCGAGGAGGAGGTCGCGGAACGGACGGGCGACTTCCGCGAGGTCCTGCACGCCTACTCGAAGCCCGAGGCGGTGCTCGAGGCGAAGCGCTGCATCCAGTGCCGCCGGCCCTGGTGCGTGGAGGCCTGCCCGATCTCGCAGGACTGCCGGGAGTACATCCGCCTCATCGCGATCGAGGACTGGGACGGCGCCGCCCGCGTCACGGCGCTCGACAATCCCCTCGCCACGAGCCTCTGCAAGGTCTGCTACCACTATTGCGAGGAGGCCTGCGTGATCACGAAGAAGGGCGTGCCGATCGCGATCCGGCACCTGAAGCGGGCCGCGCTCGACCACGGGCCCCAGGACCTCGCCTACGTCCCCTCCGCGCCGAAGGGCCAGAGGGTCGCGATCGTGGGGGCCGGCCCGGCCGGGATGATGGCGGCGTTCGAGCTCGGCGTCCGCGGCTACGCGGTCACGGTCTTCGAGGAGGAGGCCCGGTACGGTGGCCTGATGCAGACGATCCCGGCCTACCGGATGACCGACCGGGACGTCGAGGTCGACCGCGCGCGCTACCGCGACCTCGACGTCACGTGGGTCCCGGGCCGGCGGGTCGCGAGCCCGCGCGGGGTCCGCGAGCTCCTCGAGGAGGGGTACCAGGCGGTGTTCCTCGCGGTCGGTACGCCCCGCCACCGGACGCTCGGCGTGCCGGGCGAGGACCTCCCGGGCGTCCTGCCCGCGCTCCCCCTCCTGAGGGCGGTCAATTCCGGCGAGCGGCCGCCGATCGGCGCGCGCGTCGTCGTCGTCGGGGGCGGCGACGTCGCCATGGACGCGGTCCGGACCTCGCTGCGGCTCTGCCGAGGTCGCGACGTCACGCTCGTCTACCGGCGTGGCCGGGAGGAGATGCCGGCCGACCCCGAGGAGGTCCATGGCGCCGAGTCGGAGGGGATCCGCTTCCTCTTCCAGAAGGCCCCCGTCCGGGTCGTCGGCCGCACCTCGGTGGAGGGCCTTGAGGTCCGCTCCGTCGAGCTCGGTCCTCCGGACGCCGGCGGCCGGCGCGTCCCGGTCCCCGTTCCGGGATCGGAGATGGTGATCCCGGCCGACACGGTCGTCGTCGCGGTCGGGCAGCGCGCCGACCTCGAGGGGATCGACCCGGCGCTCGACCTCCACCTCACGGGCCAGGGATGGCCGGAGGGTCGGGGCGAGCGCTTCGCCACCGCGATCCCCGGCGTCTTCGCCGCCGGCGGCCGCTCGGTCGTCTACGCGATGGGCAGCGCTTCCCAGGCCGCCGAGGCGATCGACGCGTACCTCTGCGCCCGCCGCGGGGCGACGCCGGCGGCCCGACCGAACGCCTTCGGCCACGGCGAGCCGTTCCACCTCCCGGCCGGATACACCGCCCCGATCCGATCCTGACCCGCCCCGCCCGAGCTCCCTGTCCCCTCGCCGCGTCACGTTGAGCTTTTCTGGGGTCGCTCGCTTTCCCGGGTGTGGAGCGGCGGGGCGATCTCCGACGGCTCACCCGGCTCGCGGAGCTCCTCGCGCTCGTCGGCCTCGCCGCGGCCGTCGCGCTCCCGGCCGGAGCGCTCGCCTCGGCGACCGGCGCCCTCGAGCCCGGGAGCGCGCTCGCCTCCGGCTCCTCGAGCGGGCCGGTCGCGGCCACGGTCCCGGCGATCTTCTCGGACTCCTGGGCGATCCGAGCGGGGTTCAACGCCTCGGACGTCGAGGCGGCGACGTCGGTCCGTCCGCTCGTCGGCCCGGTCACCGTCGCGCTCAGCCTCACGCCGTCCTCGGCGGGCTTCTACGCGGCCGTCCCCGGCTCCGACCTCTCGCTCGCGACGATCGCGGCCGACTACGGGGCGACGCCCGGGGGGTACGCCTCGCTGGAGGCGTACTTCGCCTCCGCCGGCCTGAGCGTCGCCGCGACGAGCGCGGAGCGTCTCTCGCTCTCCGTGACCGGACCGGCCGCGGCGGTGGGACGGGCCTTCGGGACGACCCTCGAGAGCGGGGAGGTGGACGGGACCGGGGTCACCTTCCCGGCGAGCGCGCCCTCGCTCCCGGAGCCGTACGAGGCGCTCGTCGACGCCGTCACCGGGCTGTCCACCGGCCCGACGCACTTCACCTACGATCTTCAGACCCTCTCCCCGCGCTCGGAGATCGGCTCGTCGACCACGATCACGCCGAACGACATCCACGTGATCTACGGCCTCGACGACCTGTACAATTACTCCGCGGCGGGCCCGACGTTCGCGACGCACGTCGGGATCGCGGTCCTCCTGTGGGGCTCCGGCTACGACCCGCAGGACATCCAGACGTACTGGTCGGAGGACTATCCGTCCGGCTTTCCCGCCCCCTCCGTCGCCCCGTACCCGGTCGACGGGGCGCCGGCCCCGTCGGCGAGCGCGGTCGACGATCCCTCGAACTCCACCCAGGAGATGACGCTCGACATCGAGTGGTCGAGCACCGAGGCCCCCGGCGCGACGATCGACGCGGTGTACGCCCCCGACGGTCCGGCCTCCGACGACTACTCCCCGAGCGACCAGGCGATGGAGGACGCGGTCCGCACCGCCGTCGAGGACATTTCCGGCGTCGACGTGATCTCCATGTCCTTCGCGAGCCCGGACGGCAGCGACCCGCCGTTCGAGGCCACGCTCGTCAACGATTTCGCCGAGGCCGCGGACCGGGGGATCACCGTGCTCGCGGCGTCCGGCGACACGGGCGGGACGCTCCGCGGGCAGCCGAGCTGCGGCGGGGGGCCGGCGCCCCAGTTCCCGGCGGCCTCCTCCGAGGTCCTCGCGGTCGGCGGGACCGATCCGACGCTCGCCGAGAACGCGTTCGGCACCGTGTCGGGGCTCGCCAGCGAGTCGGCCTGGTCGGACTCCGGGGGAGGGTACTCGACCCAGTACTCGGCGCCGAGCTGGCAACTGGTCGGTAGCGCCGCGGCCCCGATCGAGGCCGCGGGCGATCACCGCGGGATGCCGGACGTCGCCGGACCGTCCGCGATGGACTTCTTCTACTACGACGGCGGCGACGCGCTCGGTTCCGGCACGAGCTTCGCCACGCCCATGTGGGCCGGGCTCATCGGCGAGATGGACGCGCTCCGCGGCACCCCGCTCGGGTTCATCACCGACCGGCTCTACGCCATCGCCGCGAGCGAGGCGAACTCGAGCGACCCGGGCCTCGTCGCGATCACGAGCGGAGGCAACTGCCTGACGTCGGCGACGAGCGGGTGGGACACGGCGACCGGATGGGGGTCACCGAGGGCGCTCCCGCTCTACGAGCGGCTCGCCGGCACGTTCGTCAACGTCGGCGTCGCGGTCGCGCCGAGCTCGGTCGCGCCCGGCGGCTCGATCTCCGTGACGGTGAGCGTCACGAACGCGACGAGCCTCGCCGCGATCCCGGACATTCCCGTCGACCTCGCGCTCACCGGCTCCTTCCCCGGGCCCTGCACCGACGATCTCGGCACGGCCGTCGTGACGACGAACGCCTCGGGCGGCGCGG
>JASHUV010000057.1 GCA_030039825.1 Thermoplasmata archaeon | reverse complement strand
CCGAAGGCCAGATCCCTCACGTCGTACGGGTCCGACTCGTTCCCCCCCTGAGGGGTCTCGTTCCGGGCGCGCCGGCTCCGCACGACGGCGACCCCCGCCAGCCCGAGGACCACCAAGAGTCCGATGCCCACGACCGATCCATTGGTCAACGAGAGCGCGGGTCGGGGCGAACTCCCTCCCGGCACGCCACGGACCTCGAGAGAGACCTCCGCCGAGCTCGAGGCGCCGGCGGCATCGCTCACTCGAACGGACAGGTTCGAGCTGCCCACCGCGGTGGGCGTGCAGGACCAGGACGGCTGGTCGGTCGCGGCGCATCCCAGCGGGACGCCCGAATAGACGTACGTCAGCGGCCCGGTCCCCCCGGAGGTCGTCACCGAGACGGTCGCCGCCTGCCCGAGCGTCAGGTTCGCGGGGCTGATCTCGAAGAGGAGGATCCTCAGGGGGGCCGCCGCGCTCGACCCGGGGGTACTGTTGTTGGCGAAGGTCACGCTGACCTCGACGGCGGTCCCGCCCACGGTCACGTTCCCGCGGGCCGGGGTGGCGTCGTAGGTCGCGTTCGGTGAGGTCACGTTCGCGATCGAGAAGGCGAACGTTCCGTTCGCTTCGCTGAACGTCACGCTCGATCCGATCGGGTTCGACACCGAGGTCGAGCCGGCGCTCCCGTTCAGGACGACGCTCCAGTTGACCGACGCCGGAAGTCCGGTCTCGTTGAACACGACCGCGAACTGCCAAGGGTCGTCCCGCTGGTAGACGATGGTCGTCGTGACCGACGCGCCCGCGATCACGACGTTCCCGGTCTCGGGGGTCGCCGTGTAGCCGATCGGGGCTTGCACGGTGAAGCCGTAGGTGCCGTTCGGCACCCACGTCGAGGCCACCGGCGAGCCGCCGAACTCGCTGCACGGCCGTCCGGGGGTGATGTTCGTCACGCAGACGCTCACCGCGTCCGCGGAGGGAAGTCCGGTCCCCGCGAACGCGAGGAGGTACTCAGGGACCGAGAACGTGAGGGAAACGTTCGCCCCGGCACCGTCGATCACGACCGTACCGTTCGACGGGGTCGCGAGGTAGAACGACGACCCGTTCGCGCCGTAGCCAGGGCCGAGAGAGTAGGGGTAGGTGCCGTTGGAGAGGAGGTAGGTCTGGTTCGCCGAATGGGAGGGGATCGATTCCTCGAGGAGGGTCACGTACCAGGCCCCGCCGGCCGGCAACCCCGTTTCCCGGAACGTCAGCGGATACACGGGCGCGGGATGGAAGACGATCTGAACGGTCTGGGCGATCCCGGCGACCACGACCGTCCCCGAGGAGGGGTCGGGAAGATATCCCGGAACCGGGCCGATCTCGAACGGGTAGGTCCCGTTGGGGACCGAGAGGACGCGTTGCGTCCCGTACACACGGCTCCAGTCACCCCCGAGCTGGACCGTCCAGTTGGAGAGTCCCCGTCCGCCGGGCAGCGTGGTCTCGTTGAACGTCACATCGTAGGAGGTGGGTCCCGACGACGTGTTGTCGGCGCGGGCGAGCGCGGTGGCGAGTCCGTTCGGCGCGTGATCCGGACCCGCCAGCGGCACTGCGGTCGTGCGGGCGGTGTCGAAGATCCCTCCGCCCGAGAGGAGGAGGGCCACGAGGAGGAGGCAAACGGCTGAGGCGCGAAGCGCCGGGGATCGTACGGCCGGGCGCGCCTCCGGCGATCGTCCGGCCGAGGGCCTCGCTCCGCGGCGTCCGGGGGCCCTCCGCGCACTCTCACGGCCACGGAACCATTCGACGAAACCCGCGTTGCCTGTCATCGCTGACATGGGAGGTGCCGCCCTACATAATCGACCGGCGCAAAACTCGGGTCGTCGTCTTGCCGAGGAGGTCGCCCATCGGACGACGCGCCCGGAGCGCCTCCCGATCGGGCGTCGGTGTCACCCCGGAGGCCGTTCGCGCTTCGGAAAATAGACGTAGACGAGGTAGGCGAGGATGGCGACGTACAAGACGAGCCCAAGGACGATGGCGAGCGCCACGTTCTCCCAGACCCGGGAGGTTCCGGCGTCCTGGACGTAGCCGAGGAGGCCCGACAGAGCGGCCGTGAAGGCCACGCCCCCCGCGATCTGAAGGCGGGTGGGGCGGCGGCGGTAGAAGGCCGCGGAGATGAGCCCGGGGGCGAACAACGCCCGGCTCTCCCCCTACCCCTACTTATGGTCAGGGGCCCGCGAGGCGTGACCCCGGCGGGCTCGGCGCGGGGGCAGGGGACCTCCCCCCCGGGAGCGTTGATCGGGAGGGGCCGGGTCCGCCGGCAATCTAGATGAGCCGCCCGCGGTGGGACTGCGCCGGATCGGCGGATGCCCGCGCGCGAGCTCGTCCTGGAGACCCACGACCTCGGCTACGCCTACCGCCCGGACCGCTACGCGATCCGGCACCTCTCGGTGGGGCTCTACCGGGGGGAGGTCCTCGGTCTCCTCGGCCGGAACGGCGCCGGGAAGACGACGACCGTTCGCCTGCTGACGACCCTCCTTCCCCCGAGCGAGGGGGGCGCGACGGTCCTCGGCCACGACCTGCGCTCGGGAGGCCGCGCGCTCCGCGCTCGGCTCGGGGTGGTCCTCCAGTCCGAGTCGCTCGACTTCGTCTCGGTCGAGCGCAACCTCACGCTCTACGCCTTCCTCTGGGGGGTGCCGAGTGAGGTCGCGAAGAGCCGGGCGGAGGAGATGCTCGAGCTCTTCGAGCTCGGGCCGGCGCGCAAGCGGAGGCCCTGGGCGCTCTCCGGCGGGGAGCGTCGGCGCTTCCAGGTCGCCCGCGAGCTGATGCACGACATGGAGATCCTCTTCCTCGACGAGCCGACCGTCGGCCTCGACGCCATCGCGCGCCGACGTATCCTGCGCTACCTCAAGGACCGGGCCCGCGCGGGGCTCTCCATCGTCTTCACCACCCACATCCTCCACGAGGCCGACCTCCTCTGCGACCGGATCGCCGTCCTTCACCTCGGTCGCGCGATCGCCCTCGACACCGCGGAGGGCCTGAAGGCGAAGTACGGCGGCGCGCGCGAGGTGCTCGTCGTCTTCGCGGGCCCCCTCCCGGCGCCGGTGCGCGCCGAGCTCGTCGGCGAGCTCGTCGCCCGGGGCGCCTCGATCCTGACCCCCGAGGAGGACGGCGAGGCGGCCGCCGCGCGGATCGCCTTCCGGTCGGTCGATGCGGAGTCCCTCCTCCCCTGGCTCAGCCAGTGGGCCCACGCCCGACATCTCGATGTGGACCGGATGTCCGTGGAGGCGGCGAGCCTCGAGAGCGCCTTCCTCGGGATGATCGGGGAGGCCGACACGGCGGGGGGTGACGGCGGAGGGCCCGTGGGCCGGTCCGCGGAGCCGCTCCCGCCGGTGCCGGGAGGGAGGGTGCCGTGAAGCTCCCCCCGGTCCTCCGCCTCGTCGTCCGGAACTTCGCGTCGAACCTCGACCCCCTGACCGTCGTGATCCGGTTCGGGCAGCCCGCCGTGACGATCATCGTCCTCGGGACGATGTTCAGCACGATCATCTCCTCCTCCGTCACGGGCGGGAGCTCCTACGCCGCCTTCCTCGTCCCGGGGATGGTCGCCTTCCAGATGATCACGGGCGGGGTCGTCTCCGGGAACCTCTTCTGGCTCGACCGGCGCTGGTCGATGGTCGAGCAGGTCTTCTCCGGGCCGTTCCTGCGATCGGAGTATCTCGGCGGTCTCGTGCTCACCTCCCTCCTGTTCTCGCTCGTCGGCGTGGGGATCATGATGGTCGTCGGCCTCCCGTTCACGGGACTTCCCGCCCTGACGCCCGTCGGGGCGGCGATGGTCCTGCTGACGGTCGCCCTCGGCAGCGTCTTCTTCGCGGGCCTCCTCATCGCCATCGGGACCCGCCTGCGGTCGGCGAACGCCTACTTCTCGATCCAGTCCTTCCTGCAGCTCTTCGTGATCTTCCTCTCGACGGTCTACTACCCCGTGACGTCGAAGACCCCGAAGGTCCTCGCGCTCGTCTTCTACGCGAACCCCCTCACCTACGCGGCGAACTCGATCCGGGACGCCTTCGGCGGCACCCTCGGCGCCGCGGACCTCCAGGGTCTCGGGATCCTCGCGCTCCTCGCGCTCGCGGCGTTCACCGCCGCCGCGGTGGCGTTCCGGTCGATGGACCTCGGCCCGATCCAGTGATCCGAGGTCCCGGAGGCGGGGACCGCCCTACCGCGCCGCCTTCTTGGCCGCCGCGCTCGTCCGGATCGCCGCGAGCCCGCCGATCGGCGGCGGGGCCCAGACGTAGAGGTGGGTCCCGCCGTAGAAGGCGAGGAGGGACCCGACGAGGAAGCCCGCTCCGAGCGCGAACGGGACGTTCGCCACGAGCATGACGACCCAGATGAGCGCCCCGTCGATCTTGTGCCCGCCGGGCGCGTAGAACGCCAGCACCGCGATGATGGTGAGGAGGAACCCGGTCGCGACCAGGATCTCCCCCTGGGTGACGGGATCGCCCGGGTAGGCGAGCGAGTAGACGATCCCGGCCTCGGAGGAGAAGCCCCACGCGACGAGGCCCTGGACGAGGATCAGGAACGCCCCGACGACCGTCGCGACGACCGGCACCACGGGTGCCGAGTCCCCGTAGAGCTTGGGATGGGGAATGTACGACGCCACGTCCGCGCGGAGGACCGCCGAACGATAACGTCACGCCCCGAGGTAGCGCGTTCCCCCGAGCTCGCCGCGCGAGACGGACCTCTCCCCAGCGGCCGCAGCCGACGCGGTTTATATCCCGCGGACGCGCTCCAAGGTGGGCCATCGGGGGCGAGGGAGCGTGCGGTTCGAGCCGGGGCACGCGACGTGGGAAGGTCGGGCGATCCGACGCGTTTCCTCCGACATCCTCGGACCGTCGGCCGCTTCCCTCACCGGTGCGGTCCCCCGGCTCCGTTCGGTCGTGGCGACGCTCGCCCCTCCGTGGGACGGCGTCCTCCTGGTAGGGACGTTCGCGGCCCTCTACGCCACGGCGGTCATCGGGTCCGAACTCATCGTCACGGCGGGCGCCTCGGCCCCGGTCGCGCTCCTGGGGTTCGCCGGGGTCGCCCTTTCCGTCGGGATCTCCGCCAAGCTCTACGGTGGCCTCGAGGCGGTCGCGACCGCCCGCGGTTGATCGGACGACCCTATTCGAGGTCCACCCAGAGCGGACCGGCGTACGCCGACGTCGGCGTCGACAGGGTGACCGTCAGGTTCTCGCTCGACCCGCCGGGCACCGGCGGGAGGTCGCTCGAGATCACGGAGAACCCGGTCGCGTTCGTCGTGGCGCTGGTGAAGGCGATCGTCGAACCACCGGCGTTCGTCATGACGAGCGTCAGCGTCGGGTGCGATCCCGCGACGAACCTGGCCCCGGGACCCGAGGAGAGCACCTGGCCGGAGGTCGTCCAGCCGATCTCGGACACGTGGAGGAGCGGCGTGGGGTTCAACGCACCCCCGGGACGCTCGTCGTAGAGGAAGCTCACCGTGGCCGCCCCGGAGAGCGCGACGAGCGCCGCGAGCTCGATCGTCAGGAGCCGTCCCCGTAGTTCCGGTAGCCTTCGGTGCCTACCGAAGCCGAACATGTCATACTGTATCACTATGGTCGGATACAAACCTAATCTCCGTAGTACGACGCGAACTTCGTAGATCTGGGACCGCGGGGAGGTCCGGTCCCCGTCGCCGGGCCCGGAGGGGGGCCGGCGTCCGGCCCTCGCGAGAGCGGGACCGGCCGAGCGGGGCGATTCTTCGAGCGGCGCTCGTCGAAGGGATATGTATCACCCCAGCGGTCGTCCGCCGGCTCGTGTCCGACTCGAAGGCGACCCGCCGGGTCGTGAAGCAGGACGTCGGGCGCGCGCGAACGGATCCGCGGCGTTGGTCGCGAGGGACCCTCCCGCGATCGCGCGGAAGGGACCTCCTCGTACTGACGATATCGGCGGCGACGCTCCTGGCCGCGAGCGGTTCCCTGCCGACCGGTGCTGGAACCCCGCGTCCGTTCTCGTTCATCGGGGGTACGGCGGCGCCGTCGGGGCCGAGGCCGGCGACCGCTTCCCACGGACCCGATCCCCTCCCCTCCGCGGGCGGGACCTCGACGACCCTTCGGGCCGGCACCGACCCCGACACCCTCGTGTACGACGGCCGTGACGGGGACGTCTACGTGACGAATCGTGGGTCGGACAACGTGACCGTCCTGAAGGGGACGAACACGGTCGCGTCGATCTCGGTCGGCACCGCCCCCGAGTTCGCCGCGGTGGATCCCCGGACGGGCGAGGTCTACGTCGCCAACTCCGGCTCGGGCAACGTGAGCGTTCTCTCGGGCCTCCGGCTCGTCGGAACCGTCGCGACCGGGGCCAGCCCGGCCCTTCCGATCTTCGATGGCGCCGACGGTTTCGTCTACGTTCCGAACGAGGGCTCCGATTCCGT
>JASHUV010000056.1 GCA_030039825.1 Thermoplasmata archaeon | reverse complement strand
CGTCGGAAGCCGCGCGGGGGTCGGGTTCGGCGCGAGGGCCGGGTTATAGTAGAGAGATCCCGCGGGACGTCCGCCCATCGCCACCTCCCGGGCGGCGCGGCCGAGCTTGACGTACGCCGCGATGTAGAGGATCCCGACGACCAGGAGGCCGAGCGGCACGCCGAGGACGCCGAGGACGAGCGTCCAGGGCGCCGCGTCGGCGTACCGGCCGGCCTTCGCGGGGACGTACGCGCCGAACCACGCCGCGAGCAGGAGGAGGCCCCCGACGGTCACCGTGATCGCGCCGGCCCCGATCGCGAAGTTCCCCGAGCCCGCGAAGAAGGCGAGCGCGAAGAGGGCGGTGAGCAGGAACTGGAGGACGAACCCGACCAGGATCAGGGTGACGGCGCTCTGACCCTCGGGCGAGGGCGCCGGAGCGGCGGCGGTCGCCGGATCCCCGAGCATCGTCGTACGACGGCAGGCCGGGTCCGTTCAAAGGCTTGCGCGCGCCCCGGACCCCGAAAGCGCGGGAACCTCCGCCCCCGCCGCCCCGCCGGGCCGTCGCGAACGTCGACCCTCCCCGACCGAGGAGGCCGTATAGTTGGGCGGTCTCACGGCCGGACATGTCGGGCGTCCCAGGGTTCCCGCGGACCACGATCTCTCGGGTCGGTGCCGCGGGCTCGGGTCGCGGGGACGGGCCGACCGGGGGCGCGATCGTGATCGGGCTCGCGTTCGTCATGCTGCTCTCAGGGATCGCGCTCTCCGGACCCGTCCGGACGTCCGGCCTCGGGCCGACCCCGATGCCGGGCGAGCGGGCGCAGGCCACCACGATCTCGCTGAGCCCGGCGAGCGGCAAGGTCGGCACGGTCGTCACGGTGACCGGGAGCGGCTTCGCGGCGGCGGGACACATCACGATGACATTCGGGGGCGGCGGCGTCACGACCACGCCGTCGACGTGCACGGCGAGCGGCGTACAGAAGGGGGGCGGAGGGGGCGGCGCGTTCTCCTGCTCCTTCAAGGCCCCCCTCGGTGTCCCCGGCAACAACACGGTCGTCGCGTCGGACGGCACGAACACCGCGAGCGCGATGTTCAACGAGACCGGCCTCCTCGCGCCGTGGCCCCGGAGCGTCGATGTGGGGCAGGGCTTCACGATCTCCGGGAACGGGTTCCTCGCGTCGGCGCCGCTGACGGCGCTCACCGTCGCGGGGCGGACCCTCAACTGCACGGCCGCCGCGGTCGGTTCGTGCACCGCCGGGAACGTCACGACCGACTCAACCGGGGCGTTCAACGCCTCGTTCGTGGCGCCCCCCGAGGCCGCCTCCGGGAACGAGGGGCTGACGGCGAACGACTCCTCCGGGACGAGCGAGATCGGGAACCTCACGATCGATCTCGATCCGACGGTCACGGCGCCCACGGGCACCCCGAGCACGGTCGACGAGGGCCAGCCGGCGACCTTCTTCGCCAACGTCACCGGGGGCTCCGGGGGCGACTCCTACCTCTGGTCGGGGCTCACCGGTTGCACGAGCTCGGCGGACCCGGTCACCTGCGACCTCCAGTTCGCGGGCGATCTCAACGTCGAGGTCACCGTCATCGACTCGAACGGGTTCGTCGTCACGAGCGACCCCTCCTACTACCGGGTCTACCCCGACCCCGAGATCCAGTACCTCCGGGCGAACCGGAGCTCGGTGGACCTCGGCCAGCCCGTCGACCTCCAGGCGAACGCGATCCTCGGGACCTCGCTCTACGACGGGTACGGATGGAGCGGGCTGCCTCCGGGATGCGCCGGGGTGACGAGCGTCGTGAACTGCACGCCGACGGCCCCCGGCGACTACGTCGTCAGCGTCAACGTCACCGACTCGAACCTGGCGACGTCGACGGCCAACCCGAAGCTCGACCTCGCGGTCGACGGCGACCCGACGGCGCCGACCCCCAGCGCGAACCGGACCACCGTCGATGTCGGCCAGAAGGTCACCTTCTCGGCGCCCTCGACCTCGGGGCTCTCGCCGGTCACGGAGAACTGGACGGGCCTCCCCGAGGGCTGCCTCGGTAGCGGGCCCACCGTCAGCTGCGCCCCGACGGCCGCCGGGCCGAACGCGGTCCGGGTGAACGTCCGCGACGCGAACGGGTTCACGAACTATAGCGCCCCCCTCGATTTCCTCGTCGACCCCGACCCCACGGTCGCGATCTCGACCCCGCGCCCGGCGTTCGACACCGGCCAGCCCTTCACGCTGGCGGCGACGGGAGGGGCGGGATCCGGCGGGGTGAGGTACTCGTGGACCGACCTACCGGCGTCGGACTGCACCGGGGCGACGTCGCCGTCGGTGGAGTGCCCGACGGGGTTGCCGGGATACTACAACGTAACGGCGACGGTGACCGACTCGAACGGTCGGTCCAACACCTCCGCCCCGCTCGAGCTCATCATCGCCGCGGCGATCTCGCTCGGGACCCCCGAGAACGCCCCGATCACTCCCGACGCCGGGACGAGCGTCGCGTTCACGGCGAGCGCGGACGGCGGGACCGGGACCCTCGCCTACCGCTGGACCTTCGGCGACGGGGCCACCGGCTCCGGCGCGTCGACCACCCACGTCTACGCGGCGTCCGGGGTGTACACCGTCGAGGTCTGGGCCAACGACACCGTCGGGGGATCGGCCTCCCGGACGCTGACCGTGGTCGTCGGGGCCGCGCCGGCCTCGAGCCCGGGGCTTCCCCTCCTGCCCCTCGCCCTCATCGGGCTCGGGGCGCTCGTGATCGCCGGCGCGGCGGCCGCGATGGTCCTCCGTCGCCCCCGGAAGCTCGGGGGCAAGGAGGAGGACGTCGCCATCGAACGGCCGTCGGGGGCCCCGACCGACGCCGGGACCGAACCTCCGCCGCCCGAATAGCGCGCCGGCTCTCCCCAGGCCTCTCGGCGATCACGAGGGCCGTTCCCGGCCCGCGCTCCGAAGGGGGCCCTCTCCCGCGACCCCCGGGCGGGGTCCGCTGAGGGCGACCGTGCTACGGCGTCCACCCCTCGGCAAGCTATTTGAACCCACGACGCGCATACACGCGCACTCGGTACGATGATCGAGGTCATCGAGGATCTCCGGGCCCTGCCCGCGGGCTCCCACGCGCTCAGCCTCCACGCGACCCGGGCCGAGGCCCGGGGCCACGCCCTCGCCTTCCTGGCCGGGACCCCGAAGGGCCAGAGCGCGGCGTACTGGGTCAGCAACGCGCGCGTGAGCGCCTACTACGACGACGCCCTCGCGGAGGCCGAGCCGGAGCACGTCGGCTGCGTCGGCATCCTGCCCCACGGGCAGGTCGAGCGGGCGGGCGAGGCGTTGCGCCCGGTCGGAGAGGTCCGACAGTTCATCGCGGCCCACCCCGAAGGCGTCACGGCCGGCGGCGAGACGCTCTCGGAGACCTGGTCGCGCCGGACGATCCCGGACGTCCTCGAGTACGAGCGCTGGTTCCAGAGCCAGGAGATGGGGGTCTCCCGATTCATCTGCCCGTACGACCTGACGCGCATCCCCCCCGACCTGGCGCCGCAGATCCTCCGCGACCTCGGCGCCCACCACACCCACGTCGCCCTGTCCCGGTCCTCGGAACCCGCGCTACGCCTGATGCAGCTGTTCGTGTTCGCCACGGCCGATGACGTCCCCCCCGTCCTCCGCGAGACCCTCGAATGGGCCTTCGGGGCGAAGCTGCTGGCCCCCGAGATGGGAAGCGGCCTCCTCACGCTGACCGACGGCGGCCACCGGGTCATCGAGGAGTGGAGCCGGACGATGACGAGCACGCCCTGATCCGGCTCTCCCCGATCCATCCGGCCACCGACCCGGCCCGAGCCGGGTTCCGGACCGACCTCGGGCCCTGTCCCGGGCCGGTCGTTCGGGCCTTCCGGCGCGCCGTGAGGGCCCTCCCGCCGGCGAAGGACCGGCGTCCGTCGCCGAGCCAGAACGTAGCCTCGCCGTCCGCCCGCCGCGGTCCCGGGGCCCGGGGCGCCGTGCGGGAGCGCGTTCTCAAGGGACGGCTCGGAGGGGCCCGAAGCGCCCCGTGATCCGGCGAGCGTCGCGAGGGAGGGGGCCGGTCGGGTCGGACGACGGGGGCGCCGACCTCTCCCCGGCCCGGGTCGAACCGGTCGAGTATCAGCGACGAGGAATCAAATAGCGGAGGCCGGTTTCGAGGGCCGGCGGTCCCTCCAAAGCTCCGAGCCGCCCGTAACGACGCCGAGCGCGAGCGATTGGGGGAGTTCGGGATGAACGACACCGTCGCCGCCCCGACCCGGGTCGTCCCTCGACGCGCCGTCCCGGATCGACCGACCTACGCCTCGCGCGCTATCGTGGTGGTGGCCGTCCTCATCTCCTTCGGCCTCGCCCTACCCGCGACGACCGCCGTCTTCGGCCCCACCGCGGTCCATGCGAGCCGGCCCCTCCGGGCCGTTTCGGCCGTCGGCCCGACCCGCCCGGCCGTCCCTCGGGGGCCGGGATCGCCGGCGAGCGGCCGAACCCCCCGGTCCACGGGGTCCCCGGTGGGCGGACCCCGATTCTCCGGGTTCGAGTCGTACCCCTCTCCCCCTTCGGCGGCGCTCGTGATCGCCCCGGACGGGGCGCTGAGCAACGCCTCCGCGCCGATCAGCGTGAACGGGGATACGTACACCCTGACCGGGACGTTGGCCGTCGCCCTCTGGGACGAGAGGAACGGCTCGACGGTCAACGGCGCCGGCCACGCCATCGACCTCGGCGCCGGAGCGTTCGCGAGCGGAGGGTTCGTGATCGCCGGGGCGCACGCGGTCGACGCCGGGAACCTCACGGTGACGAACGGCACCATCGTCGCCATCAATTCCGCGCAGGTGACGCTGCGCTCCGTCGCCGACGTGAACGGGAGCCTCACCGGCAAGTACGGGTCCATCGACGTCGGAACGGTCGTCGAGGCCTCGAGCAACGTCAGCCTGATCGGCTCCCGGATCACCGAGGACGGGGGACTCTCGGCCGGTCAGCTGACGGGGCTCCTCGAGGACATCATCACCCCGCCCGCCGGCCTGACCGTCCAGGGCAGCCGGAACGTCACCGTCACCCGGGACGTCGTCACCGCGGGCGGGGTCGACATCCACCTCTACGGCTCGGCGAACCTCACCTTGAGCGGGAATACTCTCACGACCGTTCCCGGCCTCGCCTGCCCGACCGCGTGCTCGACCGTCGCCGAGGGGGTCCAGGCGGCGGAGTTCGCCCAGCTGTCCGCGAGCTTCGACTCGATCAGCATGCCGCCCTTCCCCGACGTCTCCACGGCGACCGCCCAGGACATCGACCTGACCGACGGGGTGTCCGTCACCCTCCTCGAGGAGTACCTCGAGACCGCGCCCCAGGTCGGCGTCGGACTCGTCGACGTCAGCGGGGCGACGATCGTCAATCTCACGGCCCCGGAGGTCGACGGGACGGCCGTCGAGCTTCAGGACGCCGGGAACGTGACGCTCTCGGGCCTGAACGCCACGGACACCTTCGCCGGGGCCGGGGGCGTCGCGTCCGTCGACTCGAGCGACGTCGTCGTGAAGAACTGCTCCGTCACCAACAGCTCGTCGATCGCGCTCGACGCCGTCGGTGACACGGGCGACCTCCTCGAGGGCAACGACCTCGCGCCCGGCGATCCCGCCGTCGGCCAGGGGATCGGGCTCACGAACGACACGGCGATCGTCGTCCGACAGAACCTCGACGGCGGGTGGGACGGTCCAAGGTCCGTCGCCCTGAACGCGACCGAGATCGCCGACGCCCGGCTCGCCTCGAACACCTTCTCCGATTCGACCGACGGGATCGAGATCACCGATGCCCAGGAGGTCCAAGTGGTCGGGAACGACCTCGAGTACGGGGAGCTCGCGCCGACCGGCGCCGACCTCCGGCTCACCGGCTGCGCGGGGCTCAACGTCACCGATAACGACTTCGACTTCGCGAGCTTCGGGATCGTCGCCAGCGGCGGCGGCGACGCCGTCCTCCTCGGCAACGACTTCCGGATCACGACGGGGACGGCGATCACCTGGTCGGACTTCTACAACGTGACCGTCGCGAACAACTCCTTCGGGAACGCCCACCTCGCCGGGAGCCTCGTCGACGGCGCCCGGTATTCGATCGTCGGGAACGATTTCGCCGTCCCCTACATCTCGACCCCGTACTCGGGCTTCGGCCTCACGCGGGTCGCCGACGGCCTCGTGTCGGGCAACAACCTCTCGGACACGGGAACGGGGATCGAGGGCAACGACCTTCTCAACCTGACGTTCTCCTCGAATACCGATTTCAACGGAGGGTTCCCGATCCTCGTCGGCCAGGCGACGAACGTCACGGTCGACGACAACCTCGCGGACAACGTGAGCGAGGGGGCGGAGATCGACGACGCCGACGGGGCGAACATCACCGACAACAGCTTCGGCGAGACGATCCTCGCCGGGATCGAGGTGCTCGGCGGCTCGGAGGTCGCGATCACGGCCAACAGCCTGCCCGATGCCGGGGACCTCGGCATCTCCCTCGACTCGGTCGACGGGGCCGTGCTCGGGAACAACACCGTCAGCGGCGGGGAGGCGGGACTCGACCTGGAGAACTCGAGCGCGCTGACCGTCGTCGGGAACACGATCGGGGGGGCGGAGCGAGGCTTCGTGCTCCGTGCCGTCACCGCGGCCTCCTTCGTCCACAACAACTTCGAGGACGACCTCAAGTGGGTCATCACGAACGGGACGAGCGGACTCGTCTGGGACGACGGGGACCCGATCGGGGGCAACTACTGGTCGAACGCGACCGGAACCGCCTCGCACGGGATCCTCGGCACCCCGTTCGTCATCGCGGGGGCCGGCGTCGACCACGATCCGCTGGCCCAGCCGTGGGAAGCACCGACCGTGGTCTTCGACGTGAAGGGCCTGCCGGGCGGAGCGAGCTGGGGCCTGACGTTCCAGTACGGTCCTCCGGCCTCCGGCGTGACGGTCCTTTCCTCGTCGGGGGACTCCGCCGTGATCGCCGTCCCGTACGCGGCGTTCGTTCCCTTCGCCTACCGGATGGACGCGGAGCCCGGATATGTCGCCTCGGCGTCGACGGGGAACGGGACGACGGGTCCGGCGATCGTGACGGTCACGGTCACGTTCACGGCGTACCGGGTCCCGCTCGATTTCCACGCGCTCGGGCTCCCGAACGGTACCGGCTGGTCGCTGACGCTCAACGGGACGGCCCTGGAGTCCGGGAGCGCCTGGATCAACGTCACGGAGGTGAACGGCACGTACGCCTACTCCGCCCGGGTCCTGGCGAGCGGCGCCCCTCCCCCGGCCGGAGGCGTCCCGAGCTACGTACCCCCGACACCGGGCGCCGCCCGGATCGACGGGACCGCGCTCACGATCGACCTCACCTTCGTCGAAGTGGTCTACGACGTGACGTTCACCCAGGTCGGCCTCGCGTCCAACATCAGTTGGTCGGTGGAGATCGAGGGAGAGAAGGCGCGCTCCCTGACCGGGCCGACGCTCCTTCTGACCCTCCCGAACGGCACGTACCATTTCTCGATCGTCCCGGTGAGCGGATTCACGCTCTCCCCCTCGAACGGGACGCTGACGATCGAGGGGGTGCCGACCGCGGTCGCGATCGACTTCCTCCTCAACGCGACGCCCCCGCCACCACCACCGGCCTCGGCGGGGCCCGACGTCACGGAGTACGCCCTCGCCGGGGCGTTCATCGCGGCCATCGTGGCCGCAGTGGCAGGTTGGTGGGTTGCCATCCAAAGGCGAAGAGTCGCATCGGTAGAAGACCAAGTTTCGACAGATGTGGGTTCACCAAATGACAATTCGAAAGCCGGCGATACTTATTCCGCAGGCGAGGCGGACTCTCGATTAGAGTAATGCACGGGGGAGCTCCATGGGAGCGACTATTGCTGCGTCTAGGAGCCCGTGACACTACTCTGTCGTGGGCGTCGCTTCTCCCGCGCTCCCAGAGGAGTTACCCTTTCGGGGCTCCAATGTTACTTTCCCAGACCGCATTGTAATCACCAAAACCTGAAGTTCCAACTCCCGCCGAAATGGTCCACTACCAAGCCGCAAGTTGGCCCGCATCGCGCTTTGCTCACCCTTGTCCAGTATTTTCTGAAATTAGCGGACTCTTCCTTAAATGTGAGACGCTGACTCGCACCGAATTGGTGAGGCGCCTATATGCTTTCGAGTCCCGCTGAATCCAAAAGAGTAGCCCTCCCGCGGACCAAGCCTGTGCGACAGATTTCTCGAACAGCGCTACTACGGTGGGGGCCAGTCTCATCGGCAATCGTAGTTAGCATGTTGATCTTCCTTGGGACTCTCGCAAATGCTTCGGCGTCCGGCGTGGTGCTGCCGAGCATATTCATGAACGCGTCGTCGGGAGGGGCCGCGGACCTAAACGGAACGGCTAGTGGGGTGTAACTGAAATGGATATGTATTTATCCGGGCCGGTCTATCCCCCTTCGTGCGGGTCGCTGCCCCGATAACCCTCGCCCCCGAGGAGCGTCAGCAGCTCGAGCACTGGGCTCGGGGTCGCTCCGTCGAGCAGCGCCTCGTCCTCCGCGCGCGGATCGTTCTTCGCGCGGCGGAGGGCAAGACCAACAAACGCATCGTCGAGGAACTCGGGACGAATCCGGTCACAGTCGGGCTGTGGCGGTCCCGCTTCGCTCTGCTGAGGGTCGACGGGATCCGACAGGACGCTCCCCGCCCGGGAGCCCCCGCGCTCTCCGAGACGCTCGTGGAGAAGATCGTTCATACGACCCTTCACGAGAAGCCCCCGGGCGAGACCCACTGGTCCACCCGGACGCTCGCCGACCACCTCGGGGTGAGCCACATGACGGTCCACCGGATCTGGAGGGCTCGGCACCTCCAGCCTCACCGAGTCCAGTCCTTCGAATTGAGCCACGACCCGGAGTTCGAGAAGAAACTGGTCGACGTGGTCGGCCTCTACGTCAACCCGCCGGAGCGGGCGATCGTCTTCAGCGTCGACGAGAAGCCCCAGATGCAAGCCCTCGAGCGGACCCAGACCGTTCTACCGATCGGAGGGAACTTTCCGGAGGGGCGAGCTCACGAGTACAAGCGGAACGGGACGATCGACCTCTTCGCCGCCCTCGAGATCCTGACCGGCACCGTGGTCGCCGAGTTCCATCGCCAGCATCGGAACCGGGAGTTCCGAATGTTCCTCTCCACCCTCGACCGGCGGGCGCCGAAGGAGTTCGAGGTCCATGTGATCGCGGACAACCTGAGTGCCCACATGACCGCGGAGGTGGAGCAGTGGCTTCACGCGCACCCCCGATTCCACCTTCACTTCACCCCGACGAACTCCTCCTGGTTGAACGCGGTCGAGGGCTGGTTCTCGAAGTTGACCACCAAGGCGCTCAAGCGGGGGAGCTTCGCAAGCGTCGCGGAGCTGAAGACCGCGGTTCGCGAATACGTGGCGGCCCACAATCAGGTCGCCATGCCGTTCATCTGGACGAAGAGCCCGGACGAGATCCTGCGCAAGGTCCGGAAAATAAAACAACTATCTGTTACAGCCCACTAGTGGCCGTCCGGAAGGTCCACCTAGGACAGTCGAACCGACGTTCGAGGGGGTTACTCATGGCCCTGAATTCTGAGGGGAAGGGGATCCTCCCCCGGGTCCCGAGCTATTCCGCGCCTTCGCGCTTTTTCACGAGACCCGGCGCGTCAGAGGTTCTGATCGAGCTCATAGAACGTAGCGCGCTTGTCCTCAAGGAACTGGACGATGGAGGGACCGTCGCCGTAGATTCATCGGGGTTCTGTACGACGAACCGAGGGGCGTACCTGACTGAGACTCATGAGCCGGATCGCCGTCATCACTGGCTCAAGGCGCACATTCTCGTTGGCGTGAGGACGCATATCGTCCACTCCGTCAAGATCACGGACGAGCATGGGGCGGATTACACCCAGTTCATCCCGCTCCTGAACCGTGAGAAGGCCCTCGGCCACAACCCTCGATTCGTGGTCGCAGACAAGGCCTACCTCGGAAGATCGAACCTGGAAGCTGCGGCCGAAAACGGGGTCGAGCCCTACATTCCGTTCAAGACGAACACTCGGGGCCTCTCCAGGGGGGCGCCCATGTGGAACCGGAAGTATCATGAGTTTCTTTCGAAGCGCGACGAGTTCGACGAGCGCTACCATCAACGCAGTAACGTAGAGGCCACTTTCTCAGCGATAAAAAGGAAGCTCGGCGAACCCCTGAATTCCATCAATCCCGACGCCCAAGTCGCGGAGGTTCTTGCCAAGATCCTCGCCTACAACATCGGGATCGTGATAAAGGAGGCTTGCCTCTTGGGCCTACCCCCGGGCCCGATCGGCTACGCCTCACTGAAGAGGTCTCCCACCCTTAATTCGACAACTCCGGCGCCTTCCTGGCGGAAGCCTGGAGACCCTCCGCCGGCCGCGACGGGACAGGCGGAAGCGGAGGCCTGATGCCAATCTACGTCCGACTTGGGTCGCGGGCACGGAAGACCTCGCTGCGGGGTCACGGCTCGTTCGTCGGCGGGATGGCCAACGACATCCCCCCGCCACCAGAACGCCCGCCCGATGGCGGCGGGTTACTTTTCATGGCCTTGGGCAAGAATTCCCATGGCTGGGAAAGAAACCCCGCCGCGGTGGCCAAGACGCAACGATTTATTCCCTAGGTCCCGTCGGGCTGACTTTGGGATGAAACGAAATCCCTGACCGAAAACTGCCCCGGCTGAGACAGAATCTCCCTCCTGTAGTTGCAATTATAGAGCAATCCTTATTACCGGACTCTGCTCTATCTCACCTGTGCCGGCCCGACGAAAGAGGACGGTGGCCGACGAGCCGATCACCTTCACGATGACCGGATTTGAAGTGGTCGAGAAGGA
>JASHUV010000055.1 GCA_030039825.1 Thermoplasmata archaeon | reverse complement strand
GAGCAGGGAGAGCGCCGAGAGCGCGCGGTCCGGGAGCCGCGGGATCTCGAGGATGCGCTTGAGGTTGATCGAGAGGCCGACGAAGAGGAGGCCGGCGAGCGCCGCCGAGGCCCCGAGCTCGGCGACGAAGAAGTCGTCCCAGGTCATCGCGAGCCCGGCCCCGCTAGCGGACCCGGGCGGAGGCCGAGCCGGCGGATCGGGGCCCGCCCGACCCGCGCGCCTCCTCGGCCATCGCTCGGGCGAACCGTCGCCAGAGGTCCTGGTCCTCGCGCCGGAGCTCCGAGGCGCGTCGGGCGACCGCGGCGGGGGTGGGCCGCCCCGCCCAGCGCTCGAGCTGCGCCCCGCGGAACTCCAGGCGCGAGCCGCGGCCCGCCGGACGGATCTCGTAGAGGAACTGGGAATGTCGCACCGGGCTCCGGACGTGGGTGTTGGTCCATGAGAGCCGGTCCGCGTCGAGATGGACGAGGCGATCCTTCGACACCGATCGACCCCCCGGGGCGGGGACCGTGTCCCGCAGGACCAACGTCGTCCGGGTGAGGCGGCGGATCGCGCGGCGGCCGGCCCGACCGGCGAGGGCGAGGTCGTCCGTCCGGAAGTCGGTGCACCACGCGAACGCGGCGCGCGGCGGAAGGGGCAGCCTCTGCGTGAACGCATACCGGACGGTCACCCACGGCATGTCGCCCCCGAGGGCGGGCCCGAGATAACCCGTTGCCCCCTCCCCGCCGCGGCCCGGGGGACTCACCGCTTTGGCGGACCGGGCGCCTCGGACGCCCGGCCGGGGCCGGACGATCGCCGAGGCGCGATGGAACGCCGGGTCGTCGAGCCCGTCCCGGTGGACGCCGCCTCGACGCGGAGGCCGAGAGCCACTCGCCACCGCCCTCGTCACGGTGAGGGGCGCGCTCGGGCGGAGCGAGCGGATCGCCCCCCCGCCCGGCCCCACGAACCAAGGGGGGCGACGAAGCGTCTCCGCACCGGCCGGGGGCCGGGATTTGTCACTCCCCCAACTTGGGGCCCGATGTCACGCCGGGAGGCGGTCGAACATCACGGTCGTGGCCGGCGCCGCGAAGAACGACATTTATACCTAACTCATCGATATTCCTGCTTCCGGACGACGAACGCGCGCCCGATCCCGCGCGGAGGAATGGGGAACAACGGTTCTCCGCCGAACGGGGCTCTTCACCGATGGATCGTCGAGGGTGAGCGGCGTCATGGCGGGCCCGATCCGCGCCCGCGGCCGACGAACGGGCCCGGACCGGATCACCCCGACCGGGGCCGAAAGTTCCCGGCGTGGCCAGATATAGCTAACCCGCAAATATTCTCATCCCGGTCCCGCTCGAACTGTACCTTTCTGTCGCCCGGTTCCGACGAGCGCAAAGGTCGCTTACAGATGGAAGGAATATTTGGTCGAGACCTTCAAGACGAACCGAACCGCTCGGACCGTGGTCGGGTGCGCCAAGCATGTTCGGTCCGAGAGCGGAAGTCGTGGCGGTCTGGGTCGTGGTCATCGGCGGGATGCTCGGCTTCTCGGGAACGGTGATCCCCGTCGGTGGAACGGGACCGAACGCGGCGCTCCACCCCGCGATGGCGCCCCCGTTGCTCCCCGATTCCTACGTCCTGTCGTTCAATGAGAGCGGACTTCCGAGCGGCGCCAACTGGTCGGTCTCGGTCAACGGCACCTCCCAGAACAGCACGAACAGTTCGATCAGTTTCATCGAGCCGAACGGGACGTACGCCTGGGCCCTGACGCCGATCCCCGGTTATACGACATCATGGAACGGAAGCGCCGTCGTCAACGGGACCAACGTCACCGTGAACGTTCCCTTCTCCGCCGTGACCTATCCCGTCACCTTCGACGAGACCGGTCTCCCGGGCGGGTCGCTCTGGTCCGTGGTGCTCAACTATGGCTACCAGGAGACCGCGAACAGTTCCTTGGTCTTCGAGGAGCCGAACGGCACGTACGATTGGACCGTGGGCCCGGAGGCGGGGTACACGACCCAATGGAGCGGAACGGTGGCCGTGGACGCGACCAACGTCACGGTGGCCATCCCCTTCTCGGTGCAGAACTACACGGTCACCTTCGAGGAGGTCGGACTCCCCTCCGCGACCGACTGGTCCGTCGCCATCGGGGGCTCCGCCTGGAGCTCCGCCGGAGCCACGATCGCCCTCGATGAACCGAACGGGACCTATTCGTACGCCCTGTCCACCGTCAATCCGGTCTTTGCCGCCTCGTCCGGCACGTTCGTCGTCAACGGTTCGGCGATCCTAGTCCCCGTGGATTTCGGCGTCGTGACCTACCCGGTCACCACCACGGAGACCGGACTTCCGGCCGGCTCCGCGTGGTGGGTCGACGGGCCCGTCATCGCCTTCGAGAGCTCCACCTCGAACAGCCTCAGCTTCACGGCGATGAACGGGACCTACACCTACTCCGCGGTCCCGGGGAACGGCCAGTACGCGGCGACCGGAGGAACGTTCACGGTGAACGGCTCGGCGATCTCGGTCCCGGTGACCTTCGAGCTCGTGACCTACCTCGTCACGTTCACGGCCGTCGGCTTGCCGACCGGAACGGGGTGGTCGGTGAGCGGACCGACCCTGGGAACCCAGGCGTCGACGAACGCCACCCTCGCCTTTTCCGAGCCGAACGGGACCTACGAGTACACGGTGACGACGGTGGACTCCGAGTTCGTCGGCCCGGTGGGCGCCCTGACGGTGAGCGGCCTCGCGGTCGATCGAACCGTATCGTTCCAGGCGTACACGTTCGGGATCACGTTCACCGCCGCGGGACTGCCGAGCCTGACGGCGTGGACGGTGAGCGGCCCGGTGCTGGGTTCCCAGAGCTCCACCGCGCCGATCCTGACCTTCTTCGAGCCGAACGGGACGTACTCGTTCCGGGCGGCGACGGCCGACGGCGACTACTCGAGCGCGGGAGGTTCCGTGACCGTGGCCGGGTCCGCGGTCGGGGAGACCTTGGCGTTCGTTCCCGTCACGTTCCCGGTGACGTTCACGAGCTCGGGTCTCCCGGCCGGCACGGCCTGGTGGGTGAACGGGACGCCGCTCGGCTCCCAGAACTCGACGGCCGGTACCCTCCGCTTCGCGGAGCCGAACGGGACGTACGCGTATGCCGTGGCCTCGGCCAACAAGGAGTATGCGGCCAGCGTCGGGGCGATCACGGTGAACGGCTCCCCGCTCGCTCCGGCGATCGCCTTCTCTCTCGTGACCCACGCGGTGACCTTCAGCGCGACCGGCCTGCGCCCCGGGACGAAGTGGTCCGTGACCATCCGGGGCCAGACCTACTACTCGACCGGGACCTCGATCACCGTCGAGGTGCCGAACGGGACCTACACCTACACGATCGGTGGACTGCCGGGATACTCGGCCGCTCGGTCGCAGGGTGTGGTGACGGTCAACGGGGGCGACGCGGTCCAGACGTTGTCGTTCACGGCGTCGGGCGCCGCCCCGACGTGGTTCGGCCTCCCCCCGACGGTGGGCGACGCGCTCGTGGCGGGCCTCGCGGTGCTCGTCGTGGCGGCGCTCCTGGCGATCGTGAGGAAGCGACGAGGTCGGAAGGGGGCGTCCTCCCCGCCCACGGCGCCCTCCTAGATCGCACGAACGAGCTCGCCGCGAGAGCGAGCGGCCCGGTCCCCCGCGGGCCGTCGGAACCGCTATCCGACCGCCGTACTACCCCTCGCTCGCCGCCGAACGGAGTGAGGGAGGACGTCCGCAACGGAAGCCCCCCGCCCCAACGCCCGGGTCCTGGCGGCCCAGATGGGCCTCGAGGACGTCTCCGGTCGGGTCCTATTCCCCTCGCCGGAGCATGGGCCCTGGCTGCCCCTCCTCCGGTTCGCGGACACCACGACCACCCGCGCGGGGGATCCGTCCGAACCGCACTCGCACCGGCGGGAGGAGGTCCTGAACTACGTGCTCGAAGGCGAGGTCGAGTACGAGGACGACACGGGCCAGCGTTCCCGCCTCGGCTCGGGGGCCGTCGCCCTCCTGACGGCCCAGGAAACGGCGCTCCACAACCTC
>JASHUV010000054.1 GCA_030039825.1 Thermoplasmata archaeon | reverse complement strand
CGGCGCATGTTCGAGGGCGCGCCTGCCGACGCGATCAACCTCGGTCTCGGCGAGCCCGACTTCGATCCTCCGAAGGTCGTCCTCGACGCCCTCTGCGACGCCGTCCAGAACGGGAAGAACCACTACGGGCCCTCGGCGGGCCTGCCTTCCCTAAGAAACAAGGTCGCGGAGACCTACCAGGACCGGGACCCCCGGACCTCTCTCGAGAACGTCCTGATCACGGGGAGCGGATCGGAGGCGCTCGTCTCGGCCGCCCTCGCGCTCTACGACCCCGGCGACGAGGTCCTCGTCCCGGACCCCGGTTTCGTCCTCTACGCCCCCCACGCCCGCCTCGCCGGGGCGGTCCCGGTTCCCTACGACCTCGAGGAGAAACGCGGCTTTCGCCCAGATGTCGCCGCCCTCGAGGAGAAGGTCACCCCAAGGACCCGGGCGATCGTCGTCAACAGTCCCTCGAACCCGACCGGCGGGGTCTTCGACGCCGGGACGGTCGACCGGATCGTCGCGCTCGCCGAGGAGCGGGACCTGACGATCCTCTCCGACGAGGTCTACGACGAGATGGTCTACCAGGGCCGCTTCGCGTCCTTCTGGGGGAGGAGCGAGCACGTGATCGTCGTGAACTCCTTCTCGAAGCGGCTCGCGATGACCGGCTGGCGGTTGGGCTTCCTCGTGGCCCCCCGCGCGGTCGCCGTCGAGATCAACAAGATCCACTACCACCTCGTCGCCTGCCCCTCGACGCCCGCGCAGATCGCCGCGCTCGCCGGCCTCGAGGCCGGACCCTCGGCGACCGCCCCGATGCTCAAGGAGTTCCGGGCGCGTCGCGAGCTCGTCGCGAGGGAGCTCAACCGGATCCCGGGGCTCTCCTGCGTCCCCCCGGCCGGAGCGTTCTACGCCTTCCCGAGGTACCGATGGCCCGGCACGTCCCTCGAGGTCGCCACGGCGCTGCTCCGTCGGGGGCTCCTGACCACCCCCGGCGAGGCGTTCGGCCGGCTCGGCGCCTCCCACCTCCGCCTCTCCTTCGCCGCCGCCCGGACGACCCTCCGCGCTGGACTCGCCATTATGAGGGAGTACGGACAGGAGGTCTCCTAGATGCTCGACCGCTGGGTGGGGAGGTTCTTCGTGGCCATCGCCGGCTTCAAGGGGGAGCCGGAGCGCCGCGCCCTTCGGACGTTCGGTCGGGAGCTCTCGGACCTCAGGACGCCCGTCCCGGGGAGGCGACCAACTCCTGGAACAGCGTCCGGTGAGCCGCGATCGCCCGATCCCAGCTGAACGCCTCGACCCGGCTCCGCCCGGCCCGCGCGAGCGCCGTCGAGGCCGGCCGGTCGCCCGTGAGGGAGCGGATGGCCTCGGAGAGGGCCACCGGGTCGTTCGGCGGCACGAGCCGCCCCGCGCGGCCCCCCTCGAGGACCTCGGGGACGCCGCCGACCGAGGTCGCGACGATCGGCACCCCGGCGGCCATCGCCTCGAGGAGGACGAGGCCGAACGCCTCGTAGTCGGACGGAAGGACGAAGACCGTGGCCCGTCGGAACGTCGCCCGGTACGCCCCGACGTCGTCGAGGTGCCCGAGCCAGTGGAGGAGCTCCCCGACGCCCGCCCGGTCCGCCGTCGCCTGGATGGCGGCCCGCTGGCCCCAGTCCTTGCCGATGAGGACGAGGGGCAGCCGTTCGGCGGGGGGGATCCGACCGAGCGCCTCGACGAGCGTGGAGAGCCCCTTGTTCGAGGCGATGCGTCCGGCGTAGAGGAGGAAGCGATCGGGCAGGCCCTCCGGCGGCCGCTCCTGGGCCCCGTCCTGCCAGACGGCGAGGTCGATGCCGGGCGGGATGACCCGGATGCGGTCCCGGTGGACGAAGCTCGCGACCTGGTCGGCCTCCTGCTGCGTCTCGACGATCACGGCGCGCGCGGTCCGGTACGCCGCGATGCCGAAGACGAGGTCCTGGACCTTGAGGAGGCTCTGCTTGAGCCGCGTCTCGCCGGGGTGGGCCGGGTGGTAGTGGGCGGAGACCACGAGGGGGACGCGCAGGGTCCGGGCGACGGACGCCGACTCGAGGACGTGGCCGTAGCGGTGGGAGTGGGCGTGGATGATCTCCGGTCGGTCGCCGTTCAGGGCGGTCACGAGGCCGACCATGAGCGGCATCGTGAGGCCGGGGATCAGCCGTCGATAGACCGGGAACCGCCGGACCCGGACCCCGTCCACCGTCGGGGCGTAGCCGCTCCGGCGCTCCCATCGGCCCTCGTCGTAGAGGTCGCTCGCGTAGACCTCGACCGACTCGCCGGCATCGTGGAGGCGCCGGGAGAGCTCCCGGACCGTCGTCTCGACCCCTCCGGGGGCGTCGAACCGGAGGGTCACCTGGGCGATCCTCATCCGGCCACGGTCCGCGCGAAGAGCGCCCGGAGCCGGTCGACGACCGCCTCCCAGGAGTATCGGGGAACGATCTCCCGCTTCCCGTACTCTCCCATCGCCGACCGGGCCGTCCCGTCGTCCCAGAGGCGCAGGAGGGCCGTCGCGAGCGCGCCGGCGTCCCCGGGCGGAACGAGCCGTCCCGCCTTCCCGTCCTCGACGAACTCGGGGATCCCCCCGACCCGGGAGGCGATGACCGGCGTCCCCTGGGCCATCGCCTCGAGGAGGACGAGGCCGAACGCCTCGTACTCGCTCGGAAGGACGGCGAGCCGTGCCTCCCGGAAGGCGGCCGCCAGCATCGCGTCGTCCTCGATGAAGCCGGTCACCCTCATCCGTTCGGCGACCCCCCGACGGCGCGCGAGCTCTTCGACCGCGGCCCGCTGCCCGCCGTCGGCGCCGACGAGGACGAGCGTGGCGGACCGGTCGTGCTCGGCGAGCTGACCGAACGCCTCGACGAGCGGTGCGAGGCCCTTGTTGGCGGCGAGCCTCCCGACGAAGAGGAGGAACGGACCGGGGATCCTCCAGGCCTCGGCGAAGCTCGTGCCCGACGGGGGGGCGGGGAGCGGCGTGTAGCCCGGCGGGATGATCTCGACGGGAGGGAGCCTGATCCGGAGCGTCCGGAGGAGCCGCTCCTCCTCGTGGCTCTGGACGACGACGGCGCGGGCGGCGCCCATCACGGGCGCGGCCAGGACCCGATCGTAGAAGGACCGGACCCGCCGGCGGGCCCATCCCCCCTCCATCGACCAGATCGGGTGGAAGTGCGCCGTCATCACGAAGGGCGTCCCGTGCCGCCTAAAGTACCTTCGAGCGGCCGCCGCGTGGTTCGTACCGTAGGTGTGGACGTGGAGGAGCTCCGGGCGCTCCTCCTCGAGGGCCCGCCCGAGCCCCCGGACGAACGGATAGTGGAGCTCGCCGGGCAAGGAGAACGCGGGGAGGCGACGGATGCGGACGCCGTCGACGACCTCCCGGCGCGGTACCGCGGGCGGGAGCGGCCGCCAGGGGAACTCCCGCTCGAGCTCGGTCGTCAGGACGGCGACGTCGTCGCCCCGGGCGACGAGGCGCGTCGCGACCTCCCGGACGTGCCGCTCGACGCCGCCGGTCGCCGGAGGATATCGGGTCGAGAGCTCGGCGACCTTCACGGCCGGGAGGACCCGGCCCGCGTCTGGCTCAGCCGCTGGGCGTACTTCTTGTAGACCTCGGCGGCGCGCGCCACGGCCTCGATCTTGACGTACTCGTTCGCCTGGTGGGAGAGCTCCTCGTCCCCGGCGCCGAAGATCACGACCTTGGGGTTGACCTGGGTGTAGTGGACGGCCTCGGAGGCGTGGACGAGGACGGCCGGCTCCGCGCCGGCGACCTCGCGGAGGATCCGGACGTGATCGGCGTTCGGGTCGATCTGGACGGACGGCATCGAGAGGACGCGGCGGAGCGTGAACGGCGTCTTGATCCGGCGGAGATGCTCTTCGATCTCCCGGTAGAGGTCGTCGGGGTGGTACGGCGGCGGGAAGCGGATGTCGACCTCCGCCGTCGCCCGGTTGGGGACGACGTTGATCCGGGTACCGCCGTTCAGCGTGCCGATGTTGATCGTGACGGCCCCGAGGTCCGGGTGGGCGATGCGGCCCTTGAAGCCCTCGAGGCCCCGAAGGATCCGCATCATCTTCGAGACGGCGTTCTCGCCGAGGTGGGGCATCGCCCCGTGGGCGGCCTTCCCCCGCGTTTCGATCGCGAGGTCGAGGACGCCCTTCTCGGCGTAGGCGACCTTGAGCCCCGTCGGTTCCCCGACGACGATCGCCTTCGCCCGCCGCATCGGGAGGGTCTTCGAGAGGGCGAGCGCCCCCTGCATCGTCGTCTCCTCGTCGGTCGTCAGGGCGAGGACGACCGGGATCTTGCGGGCGACGAGGTCCTGCGCCGCCTGCATCATCGCGATGACGGTCCCCTTCATGTCGGCCGTGCCCCGGCCGTACATCCGCCCCGACGCGAGCTGGCTCTGCGAGAAGCTCCAGTAGTCGCCGATGGGGGGCGTGTCGAGGTGGCCGGAGAGGACGACGCCGCCCTGCCCGTACTCCGCGAGGAGGGCGGGGGTCTGGGGGTCCCCGAGCAGGGTGTTCCGCATCCGGACCTGGTCGGTGAACGACTGGACGTAGTCGAGCACCTCCTGCTTGTCGGAGAACGGGTCGCTCGGGATCTTCACGAGATCCGCGAGCATGTCCACCATCTGCCGCTTCAACGAGAGAGTCTCCTCCTCGGGCCGGGTCGAGGCGTCCCGGCGCCGATCACCACGGTCCGCCCGAAAGGCGCCGCAGGTTTAATCCCTCGCTAGGAGACCGCCGTTCCGGAGGGCGGCCTCGGCTCCGGTCGGGGGGCCCCGGCGTGAGGAGGCTCCGCCTCCCCCGACCGGCTCCGGCCCCACCCGTTCGGTGCTCGGCGGGCGGCGCCCGGGAGCCGTAAAGGTTCATTTCGAGGGGCCCGGATGGCCCTGTCGGCGGGGACCGTATTGCCGGAGGAAGAGATCCGCATCGTCGACACGCGTGACGAGCCGATCCAAGGGGCGATGATGGTCGTCGGATTCCCGACCCATGGGCTCGTCGGTTCGGTCGCCGCCTCCTATCTCGTTCACGCGCTCGACATGACGAGCGTCGCGTACCTGACGAGCGACCAGTTCCCCCCGACCGTCATCATGGAGGAGGGGGTCGTCAGCGCCCCCGTCCGGTTCTACGTCTCGAAGCTCGTGTGCGGCGTCGACCGGTCCTGCGAGCAGCTCCTCGTGGCCCTCTCCGACATCCAGCCCCCTCCCGAGACCCTCCCCGAGCTCTCCCGGCGGCTCCTCGACTGGGCCGAGCGCCGGGGGGTCCAGCTCATCGTCGTCGTCGAGGGCCAGCCCGTCGACGAGGCGGTCCAGGGCGATGCCCGGGTCGTCGCCATGGCGAACCGGGCCGCGGCGCCCCTGCTCGGGAAGTACCACTTCGAGCCCGCGAACGGCGTGATCACCGGCTTCGCCGGTGGGCTCCTCCTGGCGGCGATCGGCCGACAGATCCCGGTCCTCTGCCTCGTCGCGCAGGCCCACAAGGACTTCCCGGACGCCCGGGCGGCGGCGAAGGTCATCGAGTCGATCAACCCCCTCGTCCCCCTCCTCCTCCTCGACACGAAGCCGTTGCGCGAGAAGGCCGAGGAGATCGAGGCGGAGGTTCGGCACAACCTGAAGCAGCAGGAGAAGGCGACGCCGGGGCTGCGCCCCCCGGACACGAGCGGGCCGGGTGAGATGTATCGCTGACGCGGCCGGGCGGGTGCCCGTGGCGCCCGTCGAGTCCCTCTCCCCGCCCTTCTCCCTGCGGCTCTTCCACCCCCCGGACGTCTCGACGATCGCCCGGATCGTTTCGGAGTCCCTCCACGAGCACTACGACACGTCGCTCTACTTCTCGCTCAGCCAGGCGTGGCCCGACGGCTTCCTGGTCGCGGCCGACGCCCAGAACCGCCCGATCGGCTTCCTCCTCGGCGTCACGCAGGTCCCGGGCGAGGCCCGGATCCTGATGTTCGCCGTCGACCGGCCCCACCGCACCCGGGGGGTTGGCACGCGGCTCATGGAGAGCTTCCTCGCCCAGTGCCGCGAGAAGGCGATGCGGCGGGCGACGCTCGAGGTGCGGGTCGGGAACGCCACGGCGATCCGCTTCTACGCGAGGTTCCGCTTCTCGGTGACCGACCTCCTGCGGGGGTACTACTCCGACGGGGAGGACGGCTACCAGATGGCCCGCGACGTCGGCTGAGCGGGACCCCGCCGGCGGATCGCTCAGGGCGGCGGCGCCGGTCCCCGGGGATCGGGGGGAAGGTCGGTCGGGAGGCCGGGCGGTCTCGCCCGTCGCGCCATCCGGAGGACGATGACGGCCCCGACGGCCAGGGCGATCGCGAGGCCGGCGACGAGCTCCCAGGGGAGGAGCGAGGGGGCCGGACCCGGGGAGGCCGGAGGGGACGTCCCGACGCCGACGATCCGGATCGGTAGCACCTGGTGGGCGGGGCCGTCGATCGAGCTCAGGGCCTCGATGGAGACCTCGAAGAGGCCGGCCTCGGTCGGAGTGCAGGTCAGGATGGGCGTGTCCTCCGAGGCGCAGCCCTCGGGGAGGTCGGAGTAGGTGTACGCGACCGAGCCGACCCCCGGGCCGACCTCCACATCGATCGTGATCGGCTCGCCAACGACGGAGGAGGACGGCGCGAGGATGGTGAAGCCGAAGATCACCTGGAGCTCGAGGAGGGCCGTGGCGTGGCCCCCGTTCGCGTCGGTCGCCTCCGCGCTCACGTTGTAGGTCCCCGCCTGGGTAGGGAGGCAACCGATCGTGGGCCGGTCCACGGCCACGCACCCCGGCGGGAGACCGGCGTAGGTGTAGGAGAACAGCCCCGTGCCCCCGGACGCGGAGGCGTTCACCTCGATCGCCTCGCCGAGGATCGGGGTGTCGTTCGAGGCCGAGAGGTTCAGCCGGACCGCCGGATCGACCACGGTGCGGACGCGGCCCGTGGCCGTGACGCCGGCCGAGTCGTTGACCCAGACCTCGGCCGTGAACGTCCCCGCCGTGGCGTAGGCGTGCTCGGGGCTCTCGAGGTCGGAGGTGCTCCCGTCCCCGAAGTTCCAGGCGAAGGAGTACGGCCAGATCCCCCCCGCGAGGTCGACCCCGAAGCCCACGGCGGCCGGGGCGTCGACGATCGACGGGGATCCGACGGCGCCGACGCCGAGGGGAGTGACGACGGAGAGGACGAGGACCTGGGAGGCGCTGCTCCCGGCGCTGTCGTTCGCGAACACCCGGACGTCGTAGGTGCCGCTCGCGCGGGGCGTGCACGGAAGGGAGGAGGTGTTGGAGCTCGAGCACCCCGCCGGGAGGCCCGAGTAGGCGTACGACACGCCCCCGACACCCCCGACGACGCTCACCTCGAGGTCGGTGGAGCTCGCCCTCGGCGAGCCGACCTCCAACGTGGCGGGCTCGGCGAGGAACGACGCGATCACCGGGAGGCGGCCGGTGACACCGACGACCGACACGTTGCTCGACCCGGAGGGGATGTACAGGTCGCCGTCGTCCGGGTCGTCGACGCCGTTCTGCGAGTTCAGGCCCACCGCGACCGACCCGACGACCTTCGTCCCGTTGACCACCCAGTCGTCCCATCCCCCCGAGCTGTTCGAGACGTAGAGCTCCCCGCTCGACGGGTCGATGGTCGCCGAGATCGCGAGGGTGCCGAGGGGCGGGATGGAGATGTTCCCGACGAGGGTGGTGCCGTGGAGGACCTCGACCGCCGGGCGGTAGGAGCCCGCCTCGGGATACGCGCTCGTGAGGATGTAGACGTTCGCGTTGACCGGGTCCCAGAAGGCGAACGTCGGCTCGTAGCCGTAGCTGTCCTCGGCGAGCCACGTGCTCGCGAGGAGGTTCGTCCCGTCGATCACCGAGACGGAGCCCTCGTTGAACCCGGTCTGTGCGTTGACCACGTAGACCTCGCCGTTGTCCGGATCGACGACGGCCGCGTCGGGGTCGGGGGTCACGGTGCCGACGCCGACCGTGACGGTCGCCACGACCGCGAGCCCGGCGAGGGAGCCGTTCTGGCCCCCGCCCCCGATCACGGAGACCGTCCCGGAGGCCCGGTTCGGAACGTAGACCTCGCCGTTCACGCCGTCGAAGACCGGCGCGACCGGCCCCTCACCGACGGCGAGCGCCGCCAGGACCGACGTGCCGTTCAGGACGAGGACCTCGCCGGTCCCCCCGGTCTCGTTGAGGGCCGACGCGTAGAGGAAGCCGTCATCCGGATCGAAGGCCGCGCCGATGAGGGAGAGGTTCGAGCCCACCGGGACGACGCCTGCGAGCGAGGTCCCGTTGACCACCGCGACCTCGTGCGAGCCCGGCAGCGGGACGAAGACCTCGCCGTTCGCCGTGTCGACGACGCCGGCGAGGGGGCTCGAGGCGAAGGCCACCGACGCGATGTCGCTCGTCCCGTCGAGGACGGACATGTTGTCCGTCGACGAGAGGCCGTTCGCGACGTAGACGTAGCCGTTCGTCGGGTCGAACACGGGGAGCTCGGGGCCCCGCCCGACGGGGACGGTCAGGACGTACGGCGTCCAGCCGATCGTGATCGCGACCGCCGTGCCGCTCACGCGTACGCTCCCCGCCGCGGGACTCGCCACCCATCCCGACACGGCGCCGACGGTGTAGGCGAACGTCCCGTTCGACGCGGGAAAGCCGATGGCCGGCTCCGCCCAGGCCTGCGAGGACCCCGCGAGGGTCACGCTCCACAGCGTCCCGGCGGGCAGACCGGTCTCGTCGAACCGGACGGGGTACTGGCCCGTCCCGGTGAAGACGACGCTCACCGAAGCGTTCGCGTCGGATCGCGACGCGAGCGAGCCGGCGGCGGGGTTCGGGACCTCGCCGGAGGCGCCGCCGATCGCGAAGCTATAGTTGTACCCGTCGACGTCGTCGGCCCCGACGACGATCGTGGGTCCCGCCTCGGACGCGGTGACGTTGTCCTCGGTCCCGTACCCGTCCCCGAACGTGATGTTCCAGGGGGAGGCCGTCGGCAGCCCGTCCTGATAGAAGGTGAGGGCCGCCTCTCGGTAGAGGTTGTTGAACTGGAAGCATCCGAAGGTGCGATTCGCCGCGTTCGTCAGGCAGATGTCCCCGCCGTCGGGGTCGAAGGCGATCCCGGTCGGGTCGTAGCCGACCTCGTCCACCACGCGTTCCAAGGAGGTGTTGATCACCACCACGGTGGCCCCTGTCGTGGCCCAGACGACGTGGTGAACGCTATCGTAAGCGACGCTCTCGAGGGAGATCGGGTAACCGTCCGCCAGGACCGGCACGGACGCGCTCACCGAGGCGGTCGTCGCGGCGATCACGCTCACGTTGTTCGATCCCTCGTTCGCGACGTACACGTCCCCGGTCGCGTTGTCGTCGGTGATCCCGTAGGGGGACCGGCCGACCGAGACGTTCGCGATCGCCTGGTCGCCGGACCCCGAAATGACCGTTACCTCGTTCGACCCGCTGTCGGTCACGAACACCCGGTCCGTCCCGTTGTCCCACGCCAGCCCGATCGGGCCGAGCGGGGTTCCGATCGTCGCGATCACGGAGAGCGAGCCCACCGAGATCACGCTGACCTCGTCGGAGCCGTTGTCGGCCACGAAGAGGGTTCCATCGGTGGGGTCGAAGACGATCCCCTGCGGGTCGCTCCGGACGGGGATCGACGTGATCGGCGTTTGGGACGTGCCGTTGATGACCGAGACGTTGTCCGACCCGGAGTTCGTGACGAACACCTCGTTCGTGAGAGGGTCCACCGCGACCCCGAACGGCGAGTTGCCGACCGGTACGACCGCGCTGGGCGAGCTGCTGCTCGCGGCGAATTCGTCGAGGCTCGACGGGTCGGCGGCCACGTAGAACGCCCGATCCCACGGGGCGTACGCGAGCCAGGCCAGTCCCGAGGCGTAGCCGAACCCCGCCGGACCCGAGGCGAGCACCGCCGCCACGTGGGTCGTGTGCTGGAACTCCCTCGCCACCGCGGGGGAGGCCGAAAAGAGCCCGACCGGGTCCGGTCCCCCCCGAGGGGCCGGGAAGAGATCGGCCAGGCCTCTCGTGATCCCGGCGGACGCGCTCGGGGCACGCCCGCCCGGGATCCCGGCCGCCCCGAGGGTCGCGGTCGTTCCCGCGCCCGAGAGGAGGAGGGC
>JASHUV010000053.1 GCA_030039825.1 Thermoplasmata archaeon | reverse complement strand
AGAGGCGGTCGCCGAGGGGACGCGGAGGGAAGCGACGCCGACATAGGCGCTCCAGGAGAAGTTGTCCGCGACGAGCGTGCCGTTCGGACCGACCCCGCGACCCACGAAGGTGATCACCGAAGGCCCGGAGCCTGAGAAGGAGACGGTCGCCGTGACCGACGTGGCGTTCCCGGCATCGCGCGTCACGTTCGCCCCGGCCGAGGCGACGATCGTCGGAGGCGCGTAGGCGTAGGGATCGGCGACGCCGCCCGCCGGTAGCTCGTAGCTCCCCTCCACGGTCACCGTCTGACCGGCCCGTAGGATCGCGGTCGCCCCGGAGGTTCCGGGTCCGGTCGTCGTGTTCGCGAGGATCGAACCGACGACGGGCGCGATGGTGGGCCCGTACCCCGCGGCGGTCGACCCGTCCGGACTCGGGCCGGCCCGGACGGTGACGGGAACGAGCGAGGACAGGCTGTCATGCGTGACGCCACCGACGTCGGCCGTCGCGTAGAGGAGGTAGGCGCCCGGGGTCGAGTACGCGTGCTCGATCGACACGCCGTCCTCCCCGTCCGTCATGACCGTCGTGGATGTTCCATCCCCGAAGGAGACGGAGAAGGACGTCGCGTCCTCGCCCGCCGGGAGCGTGGCGATGAGCGTCAGGTTCTGCCCGGGAACGACGGTCGGGAAGAGCGCGGTGAGGTCCACGTCGTGTCGGTCGGCGCTCGGACAGCAGGACGGCGGGGGCGCGACCGAGGGGTGGGAGAACCCTCCGAGGATCGCGTCGGCCCCCACCCCGACGGCGAGGAGCGCCGCGGCGATGAGGACGGCGCCGAGCACGCGGGAGCGCGAGGTCAGGGCGGCCCGCAGGGAGAAGCGCGACGCCGGCACGCCTCCGTGAGCGCGCCCCGACGATTTATACCCGGTTTCGGACGAACGAGCTCCGTCGACGACGCCTCGCCGGGCCCCGGTACGGTCCACGGTGCCCGACCGGCGGTCGATGCGACCGCCCCCGGGGCCGATCGATCACCCGCTCGCGGCCGGTCCCGGGGCGATCCGCCCCGAGGGCCCGCCGAAGACGATCATCAGGAGTCCGGTGAGGAGCCCGAGCCCGGCGAGCCCCGCCATCGCGTTCAGGGCCACCGGGCTCTGTCCCCCGAGAAGGAAGGCCGTCCCGGCGAGGGTCGCTCCCAGGGCCGACAACGCGCCGAGCCCCGCCGAGACGCGCGGGAGGGTGCGGTAGCGGCGGCCCACGACGGACGCGGTGTAACCGGCGACGGCGAGCGTCACGAGGGCGAGACCGATGTGGCTCGCGAGCGTCACGACGAGGTAGGTGCTCTCGAGGGCCAAGGATCCGCCGACGACGGAGGTCAGGAGGAACATCACGAAGACGAGCCCACCCAAGATCCGGAGGGAGGGGCCCTTGGGGGCCGCCGGCGGGCTCGCCGTAACCGGCGCGGGAGAATCGGTCGCCATCCTCGGCGCGCACCTTCGCCGGCCAGTATTTGGCCACTTCGGGGTGGAGGGCGGCCCGGGGGATCGGCCGACGCGGCGCGACCTAGGGGCGGGCGGCCCGGCCGGGCCGTGGCGAGGCCTTGAGGGCCTCGAGGAGGGGGAGGAACTCGTAGGAGCCCACGTGCATCCGCCCGTTCACGAAGAACGTCGGGGTCTCCTCGACGCCGGCCTCCCGGCCGCTCTCGAGGTCCTCGTCGACCCGGCGCGACGGGGCGCCGGAGCGAAGGTCCCGGTCGAAGGTGGCCATGTCGAGCGGGAGCGCGCGGGCGAGCCGGCGGATCTGGGCCTCGGACAGTTCGGCCTGGTGCTCGAAGAGGCGATCGTGCATGAGCCAGAACTTCCCCTGCTCCTCGGCGGCCTCGGCGGCCTCCGCGGCCCGGACCGAGTTCGGGTGCTCTCGGGGCTGAGGATAGTGACGGAACACCACGCAGAGCTCGTCGCCGAGCTCCCGTACGAGCTCCTGGACGATCGGGTGGACGTGCGCGCAATGGGGACACTCGAAATCGCCGTACTCGACGAGGGAGTACCTCGCCCCCGGCGGGCCGCGGCAGTGGTCCGAGCCCTCCGACGGGAGCTCGAGGTCCGGGAGGAGGTCCTCCGTCGGGGTGCTCTTCCGGCCGGCCATCCCCTAGCCCCCCCGGCGGCGCGTCCCCGCCGCGTTCGTGAGACCGTCCTGGAACTTGATCGACGCGTGGCTGCCGTTGCAGAACGGCATGTTCGTCGAGGCGCCGCATCGGCAGAGCGTCAGCCGGTTGCGCCGCTCGTACGGCGTGCCGTCGGCCGACTCGACGCGGATCCCGCCGCGGACCCAGAGGGGACCGCTGCAGCCGAGGACCGGGTCCTCGACGAGCCCGATCGACGGGGGAAGGTCCGGCTCGACGACCTGGCCGGAGCTCTTCTCGCGGAGCACGAGCCGGCCGGACGGGCAGTGGGCGACCTCCCGGATCACGAGGTCGCGGACCTCGGGTCGGTCCGTCCGCTCGATGAGGGACCAGACCTTCCCGCCCGGGTCGCAGAACCGGGCGAAGGCGCAGAGGGTCTCCGCGTCGCTGAGGAGGTGGGTCGGTCCGTCGAGGTGCTCGGACTGGCGCTCGATCGGCCGTCGGGACGCGGTCTCCTTCCCTTCGAACCCCGAGCGGAGGTGGCTGTTGTCGCAGAACGGCTTGTTCTTCGACTGGCCGCATCGGCAGAGGAAGTACTCCTCCTCCACGTCGAACGTCCGGCCCTCCTCCCACTCCCAGGACTCCTCCCGCTCGTTGGGTCGGATCGACTGGACCGACAGCGGGACCCGGCCGACGACCCGGTAGGGCCCGTGGGGGTTCACGATGATCTTCCGGCGCTCCTCCTCCGACATACCTCCTCTCCCGAGCCTCCGACCGCGCATCGACGCCGCGCTTAGAAGGGTTCGGTCCGGCGCGACGGCCTCGCCGGGACGCGTCCCCGCCCGATCGCGTCGTCGCCCGACCCGCGCCGACAGGTTTACGGGACCCGGGTCCTGCTCCGACGGCGGAGGGGCAGTTGCAGGGTCCGGGCGGCGCCTCGACCTCGATCGCCGACCCGGCGGTCCGCCGCTGGCTCCACGACAAGTACGAGCGCCTCGCCGCCGAGGAGGGGAGCCTCGCGGCGAGCCGGACCTCCTACTTCGCCACGATCGGCACCGTCCTGATCACCGGCCTCGTCGTCTCCATCGATTACTTCTCCACGGCCCCGAGAACGCTCGAGCTCGTCGCCACCTTCCTCGCCGGGCTCGGGATCACGATCTCCCTCGTCTGGGCGATCCTCCTCCATCGCACCCTCGACGCCCAGTCGATGTGGCGCGAGGCCGTCCAGCAGCTCGAGGGGGCGGCGCCCCCGATCGAGGGCACCCTCGCCGGGACGATCACGCTGCGCTCGGGCGCGAGCCTCCCGGTGAACCTCCTGCTCCCGTACACGATGCACCGCGCCCGGTTCGCGGACGACCGGGCGATCTCCTGGATGGACCGTCTCTCTCCGGGAGGGCTCTCCGAGGTCCTGCCGGTCTTCTTCCTCACCCTGTGGTGCGTGGTCCTGGCGGCGGTCTGGCTGCTCGTCGGGCTCTAGGCGCCGACCCGTTCTAGCGCCGGACGATCCGGCGCGCCGAGACCGCGGGGAGCCGGCCGGTGGCGATGGCGCGCTTCAGCCGGGCGTGGTCCTGGACGGTCTGGCGGGCGTAGGACTCCGCGAACGCGACGATCGCGGTGTCGAAGCCGTCCCCGGGGCCGAGGTATCCCGCGATCGCGGCGG
>JASHUV010000052.1 GCA_030039825.1 Thermoplasmata archaeon | reverse complement strand
CCGGCGCCTCGGTGGGTCGACGATGACGGGTGTCCGCCTCGCGCCCGGGGCCCGGGGCCCCGCCCTCCCTCTCGGCGCGGCGACCGTCGTCGCGCTCCTCCTCGTGGCTGCGACCCCCGGCGAGGCCGTCCTCTTCGGGGCTCTCACGATCGCCGGCGTCCTCCTCTCCGCGTTCCTCTGTCTCCTCCCGGCCGACGGCCGCCCGTGGGCGCTCCTGCCCGCGCTCGGCGTCGCGGGGATCGACGCGGCCCGCGCGCCCCTCGGGCTCCCCGCCTCGATCCTCGCCGGCGCCCTCGGGATCGCCCTCCTCCTCGCCGCCGCGAGCGCGGCGACCCCGTCGGTCCCCGGGCGTCGCCGCCTCGAGGGTCTCGCGCTCCCCGGCCTGAGCGTCCTCCTCGCGATCCTCGTCGGCGTCGTCCTGCCGACCGAGGGGTCGGGGGCCCGGATCGCCTCCGTGGTCGTCGCGGGCGCCCTGATCGTGATCGCGCTCGGCCTCCGGCTCGAGGCGGGGTCGTTCGGGGCCCCCTCGTCAGGCTCATGAGGGGGACGGGCGTCCGCTGCTCGGGACGCCGGAAGGCGTCACCCGGTCGCCGACGAAGGGTCCCTCCCGACCGCTCCGGATGCGTCGTCCGGGGGATGACGAGAGGACAACCCCGGTGGCCGACAGCCCCGGCCGGGGTCAGGACGCGGAGAGGGCCGGTCGGCCTACCGTGAGGCGTACCGTTGCCGCCGGGGAACACCCCCCTCCTCCTTTGATAGGTCTCGGACCGTAGGCCGGGACGCGATGGAGGTCCCCGAGGCGCGCGAACGGCTCTCGGCCGTCCGCGCCGCCGTCCACCAAGCGGTCGTCGGACGCGACGCGGTCCTCGACGAGGTCCTGACCGGGCTCGTCGCCGACGGGCACCTCCTGATCGAGGACCGGCCCGGGCTCGGGAAGACCCTCATCGCCCGATCGTTCGCCGAGGCGCTCGGGCTCGACTTCCGGCGCATCCAGTTCACGGCCGACCTCCTTCCCCACGACATCACGGGCGGGGAGCTCTACGACGCCGCCCGGGCCTCGCTCACCTTCCGACCGGGGCCGGTGTTCACGCACCTCCTCCTCGCCGACGAGATCAACCGGGCCCCCCCGAAGGTCCAGTCCGCGCTGCTCGAGGCGATGCAAGAGTACCAGGTGACCGGGGACGGCACGACGCGGCCCCTGGAGCGCCCGTTCCTCGTGCTCGCGACCCAGAATCCCCTCGAGCTCGAGGGGACCTACCCCCTCCCGGAGGCCCAGGTCGACCGCTTCCTGATGCGGCTCTCGGTCGGGTATCCGACCCCCGAGGAGGAGCGGGAGATCCTGCGCCGGCGACGGGAGCGCCGCCAGGACGCCGTGACTCTGCCCCGCGCGCTCGACCGCGCGGGGTTCCTCGAGATCCAGGCCGCGGCGGAACGGATCGAGGTCGACCCGGCCGTGGAGGCGTACGCCGTCGACCTCGTGGCCGCGACCCGGTCCGATCCCCGGGCGGAGGTCGGCGCGTCCCCCCGGGGCTCGCTCGCCCTCCTCAAGCTCTCCCGCGCCCGGGCGCTCATGGACGGACGTACCTACGTGGTCCCGGACGACCTCAAGCGGATCGCCGTCCCCGGCCTCGCGCACCGCCTCCTGATCAAGCCCGAGCCGTGGATCCGGGGCGTCCGGGGGGTCGACGTGGTTCGAGGCGCCCTCGAGCGGGTCCCGGTGCCGAAGGTCCGGTGAGCCGCTCGGGCGGCCTCGCCGGGACAACCCTCTTTACCCGAGCGTCGCTCGGGCCGCCGATGCCCGAGGACGACCGTCCGCTCGTCGTCATCGCCGACCCGATCGATCCCGGCGCCGTCGAGCGGTTGAGGGCCGGACCGTGCCGGGTGCTCGACGTGTCCGGCGATGTCGGGGAACTCCCGGCCGCCCTTCGCGACGCCTGGGGTCTCATCGTCCGGAGCCGGACGAAGGTGACGGCGAAGCTCCTCGAGGGCGCCCCCTCGCTCAAGTTCATCGGACGGGCCGGGGTCGGCGTCGACAACATCGATGTCCCGGCCGCGTCGGCCCGGGGGGTCCGCGTCGTGAACGCCCCCGCCGCGGCGACGGCGAGCGTCGCCGAGCTCACGGTCGCCTTCCTGCTCCTCCTCGCGCGGGGCCTCTACCCGAAGATCGTCGAGACGAAATCAGGGACCTGGAAGCGCTCGGACCTCGGCCGGGAGCTCTCGGGGAAGACCGTCGGGTTCGTCGGGTACGGGCGCATCGCCCGCCAGGTCGCGGCGGCGATCGCGCCGTACGGCTGCCCGACGGCCGCCTACGATCCGTTCGTCCCGCGCTCGGGGGACGCGACCGAGATGATGGCGCTCGATGAACTGCTCGCGATCTCCGATTTCGTGAGCCTGCATGCGGCGGCGACCGCCGAGAACCGTCACCTGATCAACGACGCCCGTCTCGCCAAGATGAAGCCGACCGCCTACCTCATCAACGTGGCCCGGGGCGCCCTCGTCGACGAGGCGGCGCTCCTCTCCGCCCTCGACGCCGGTCGCCTCGCCGGGGCCGCCCTCGATGTCTTCGAGAGCGAGCCGCCGACGGGCTCGCCGCTCCTGAACCACCCCCGGGTCCTCCCTACCCCTCACCTCGGCGCCTCGACGCACGAGGGACAGAGCCGGGCGGGGATGCAGGTGGTCGAGGAGGCGCTTCGGGCCCTCGCGGGGAAGCCGTTAGAAGGCCTCGTGAATCCCCCCGCTCGCCCATGACGCCCGACCCCGAGCTCTCGACGTTCCTCATCGCCGGACCGGTCCGCATCCATCCCCGCGTTCTGCGGGCGATGAGCTTCCCCTCGGTGAACCACCGGGGCGACTACTTCCATGGGGTCGTCCACGAGATCCGGGAGCTCCTCCCGGTCCTCTTCGGCGCGAAGGGCCACCAGGCGATCCTCTCCGGCAGCGGCACCGCCGGGCTCGAGG
>JASHUV010000051.1 GCA_030039825.1 Thermoplasmata archaeon | reverse complement strand
TCCGGGACGTCCCAGGTATCTCGGAAGGCGCGCGAGGCGATCGCCCCCAGCTCCCGATCGGCCGGGACGACGTTCTCCGCCTCCCCGACGGACCGACGTCGGTCGGGCGGGAGACGCTCGGCCAGGAGCCGCTCCGGCAGGCCCGGGGGACCCGTCCGGATCCCGCGGGCGGCGGCGGCGCTGCGGTACTCCTCCATGAGGTCGGGATGGGCCGTCTCGTGCTCGAGGACGGTGAGGTACTCGGTAGCGGTCACCCGGGCGATCTCCCGCAGGACGAGCGGCCACTCCGCCACGAGGTGGAGGAGGTGGGTCGACATCGATCGGGCGAACGCCCGGGCCCGGAACGGGAGGTGGCGCGCGTCGGCCCGGACGAGCGGGGCGATCCCCCGGGACCGGGCCCGCTCGAGCATCGCCCGCCCCACATCGACCCCCACGAGGTCGATGCGCCCCGCGGCGAGGATGGGACCGGCGATCCGGCCCGTTCCGACGCCGAGGTCGAGGCAACGGCCGCCGCGGAGGATCTCGGCGAGGGCCGAGGCGACGCTCGCCTCGATCTCGGGGCTCCGACGACGGGTCGCGTCGTAGATCGGGGCGACGCGATCGAACGAGATCGGGCGCGGTCCGGTCACGCGAACGATCGGCTCCGATACGGGACGTCCGTCCGGATCGCTTCCCCCCCTCGAGGGGCCGTCAGGTCCCGCCGGGGGGTGGCGCCGGCTCCCAGAGCTCGATGGGGTTCCCCTCCGGGTCGGTCAGCCGGGCGAAACGACCGAAGGGGTACGGTCCCGGGTCGATCGTGACCACGATCCCCGCGGCCCGCAGTTGATCGACCATCGCGGTCAGGTCGCGCACCCGGAAGTTCAGCATCCAGGTCTTCTCGGGGTTCCCGAAGTACTCGGTGTCGGCCGGGAAGGGGCTGAACACGGTCGGTCCGGCCTCCGGCTCCCACGGCCGCGTGTCCGTCGCCGACGGGGGGGTTCCCACGCCGAGGTTCTGCTGGTACCACCGCCCCAAGGCTTCCGGGTCCTTGGCCCGGAAGAACACGCCTCCGATCCCGACGACCGACTCCATCGACGCCCCGCTCCGGCGAGGGGGCCGGGTATATGGCCTGTCCGGGGGGACGGCGGCCGACGGAACGGGGGGGACGCCGGGGCCTCGACGCGCCCTGCTCCGCTATCCGAACCAGTTCCAGAAGTCGTCGCGCCAGTAGTCGACCTCGAGCCGGACGTGCCGCAGGGGGACCGGTCGGAGGCCGGCCTTCTGGGCGGCCCGGAACGCGGTCGTGAGCTCCTCGACGCTCTCGGCCGAGAGGGCGTCGAGGATCGCCCGGAGCGCGTGGCCGATGCCGACGTCGAGGACGCGATCGGGATGGGCGATCACGAGGCGGAAGTGGTGGCCCTTCGAACCGTCGACCTGCAGGACCTGCCAGGCGAGCCGCTCGCCGCGGGCGGCGGCGAGCCGGGAGGCGGCGAGGTTCCCGAGGGCCTCCGCGACGAAGGCGTCGTTCGAAAGGCCCGGACGGAGATGGATGTCGATCTCGAGCCCGCGGTGCACGGGTCGGGAGAGATCGAGGGGCTCTTACCGCGTCGGGTCCCCGACCCGCGCCGCCGAAGTCTTCATATCGGACCTCAAGTAGCGCGCTCCGCCATGCGGACGAAGCCGGTCGAGGGCGTCCTCCGGCTCGATGTCGTGACCCTCGACCCGCGGCCGGCGATCTACCTCGCCTACGACGGCCTCGCCGGCCTCAGCCAGCGCACGATGCTCCGTGACCTGATCGAGGAGCTGCATCGCCAGGGCCCCGAGACGCTGAGGGCGTTCATCGATTCGCTCCGCAAGCACCACGCCGGGCAGGTCCACGTCTACTTCTCCGACTACGTCAGCTACGGGATCGGCGGCGGCGACGCGACGGCCGAGTTCTTCTTCGGCACGTTCCTCGTCCTCCACGAACCGGCGAAGGGGGACAACCCGGAGGAGATCCTCCTCCAGCGCGTCGGCGCGACCGAGCACTTCCCGCTCGAGGCCGCCGCCGCGTAGCGCGGCCGCCCCCCTCGGCCTCCCTCGGGCGGCACCTTTTTTCCCTCGCCGGGCTCCGACGCGCCGATGGGCGATTCGGACTCCCGGCTCGTCCAGGACCGGCGGGCGAAGGTCGAGCGCCTCCGGAAGGAGGGGCGCGAGCCGTTCCCCTGGTCGTTCCCCGGGCGCGTCGCGACCTCGCAGGTCGTCGCCGCGTGCGCCCCGCTCGCTCCCGGCGCGGAGGGCCGCGGGCCGCCGCTCACGGTGGCCGGTCGGGTCCGCGCGGTCCGCGTCCACGGGAAGAGCGCCTTCGTCGACATCGACGACCTCGCCGGGCCGCTCCAGCTCTTCGCCCGCGTCGACGAGCTCGGCGAGGAGGGGTTCGGCCGCCTCACCGCCGACCTCGATCCCGGGGACCTCGTGGGGGCGGTGGGACGTCCCGTCGTCACCCGCCGGGGGGAACCGTCGCTCCGCGTGACGGAACTCACCCTGCTCGCGAAGGCGCTGAACCCTCCGCCGGAGAAGTATCACGGACTCAAGGACCCGGAGGAGCGCCTCCGGCGGCGCTACGTCGACCTCCTCGCGGCCCCCGAGAGCCGGGCCCGGTTCCGCGCGCGCTTCCTCCTGACCCGCGCGCTGCGGGCGCACCTCGACGGCCTCGACTTCCTCGAGGTCGAGACCCCGACGATCGTCCCCGTGGCGAGCGGGGCCGCGGCGAACCCGTTCACGACGCGCTCCCGCTTCCTCGACGCGGAGCTCCAGCTCCGCATCGCCCTCGAGCTCCCGCTCAAGCGCCTCCTGGTCGGGGGCCTCGAACGCGTCTACGAGATCGGGCACGTCTTCCGCAACGAGGACCTCGACTCCTCCCACACGCCGGAGTTCACGATGATGGAGCTCTACTGGGCGTACGCCGACTACCACGACATGCAAAGGCTCGTGGAGGGCCTCTACGGGGCGCTCGCCTCGGAGGCCGCCCGGCTGCTCCCGGAGAATCCGGCGGCCCGGGCGGCCCCCGAGCGCTTCCGCCCCCCGTTCGCCGTCGTCGACTTCGTCGACGAGCTCGAGGCGAGGAGCGGCATCACCGACCTGCTGGGACGCTCCCGGGAGGAGCTCCGTGCGCTCGCCCGAGCGGCCGGGGCGACCGTGCCCGACGACTCGCCGCCCGGGAAGTTCCTCGACAAGCTCTTCGAGCACTACGTCGAGCCGACGCTCGATCGCCCCACGTTCGTCGTCGACTTCCCGGCCGCGACGACGCCGCTCGCGAAGCGCCACCGCAGCCGCCCCGGCCGCGTCGAACGGTTCGAGCTCTTCGCCGGGGGCACCGAGCTCGGGAACGCCTACACCGAGCTCAACGATCCCGACGAGCAGGAGGCGCGTTTCCGGGAGCAATTGAGCGCGCGCGGCGAGGACCACTACGCCTACGACGCCGACTTCGTCGAGGCGCTCCGCTACGGGATGCCCCCCGCCTCGGGCCTCGGGATCGGCGTGGACCGGATGGTGATGGCGCTCACCGGGACCTCGTCGATCAAGGACGTCGTGCTGTTCCCGCCGGTGCGGGAGCGGCCGGTCGACCTCCTATAGCGAGCGCTCGGCCGCCGCCTCGCGGCGCCGCCGCAGGAGGACGCCCCCCGCCGCGACGATCCCGGCGAGGGCCCCGCCCGCGACGAACGGGCCGAGCTCGCCGTGGAGGACGGCCGGGGCGAGGACCGGGGGCAGAGCGGGGAGGAGGGCGAAGGCGACGGAGCCGTCCCCGTGCGAGGCGCCGTTCGCCGGACCCACCAGGATCAGGTGGCCGCTCGACGGGGTCTGCGCGAGGATCCCGACCTCGTTGCTGACCGTGTAGGAGGGCGACCAGGTGACGAGCGCGGTCGGTCCCGTCCCGAAGCCCTGCTGGACCGACTCGACGCCGGAGGCCCAGGCGTCCGTCCCGCTCGTGGCGGTCGGCCCGGCGCAGCCCGGCGACGCCGCGGAGGACCAGGAGGTGCACCCGACGAACGTCGTCGCGAGAGGGGCGTCGAGGCCGAGATCGACGCCGAGCAGGTCGGAGGGGGCGGTCCACGGCCAGCCGACGACCGACCAGGTCAGGGCGACGCCGCCGGAGGCGGCGCCGGCCGGGGCGACCGAGACGTTGACGAAGAGCCGGGCCGTCGCGAGCGGCGCCCCGTCCGGCTGGACGAGGTCGCCGGGCCCGGCCCAGAGGCCGGCGCTCGACGGGTAGACCACGAGGTCCGCCGTGAGGTTGAGGGGGAGGCCGTTCGAGGCCCCGCCCGGCGCCGCGCTCGGCCCGGCGATGTTCGAAGGGAGCGCGACCGCGACGATCTGCGGGGACCCGCCCGGCGTCGCCTCGAGGACCTGGTCGACGGAGAGGCTCGCGGTGAGCCCGGCGTCGTCGATGGGGCTCAGCTCCACGCGCGGATACTCCGACGGGACGGTGACCTCGACGTTCCCCGCGCTGGCGGCGGAGTACGGGCTCGCCGGCGTCGCACCGGCCGAGGCCGCCGCGGGGAGGATAGCGAGGGCGGCGAGCAGCGCGGCGGCGAGCACCGGACGGAGGATCGCGGAGCGTCGCATCGACGGTGAGTCCCGGAGCCGGGGAAGGGGTCTATAACCGTTCCCGAACACGCCTTGAAGCGTCACGGGTGGAGATCCCCCCAGAACCTCAGGAAGCGGTCGACGGGGTCGTCCGGGAGCGGCGGGAACTGGAGGAGGAGGGCGTGCACCTGCTTCGGGTCCGCAAGCCGGACCCGGCGCGTCGCCCCGCTCCCCTCTCGGAGGACGACGCCCGCCCTCTCGAGCCGTTGGAGGAAGTAGGAGAGGTTCTGCGCCGTCGTGCCGATGTCGGACGCCAGGTCGGAGGGGGGCCCCGCGCCGTCCAGGTAGAGGTGGAGGAGGATCGACCGGGGGACCGGCTGGCGGAGGAGCGCGAGCAGGTGCCGGTCCGGATCCGGGATCGGCCCCCCGATGTCGGGGACGACGGCGGGATACGCGCAGGTGTACCCCGCCGTCTCCGTGAGCGTGACGAGGCCCTCCTTCCCGAACCGGTAGAGGTGGTAGTCGAGCGTGCCGAGGGGGATGCCGAGGCGACGCCGGATCTCGCGGAGGTGGACCCCGGGGTAGCGCTGGACGAAGGAGAGGAGCGTCTCGGCCCACGCGCTCCGCCGGACCTCTTGGGGCATCCGCGGCGTCCCCGCCCCTCAACGGAGGAGCGTCGCGGCGAACATCACGGCGAGGAGGGCGGCCTCGAAGCCGGCGGAGAGCGCGAGGAGGTCGGAGAGCGAGAGGCCGGAGGTGAACAGGCCGACGCCGACGACGACGCCCTGCGCCGCGAAGAGCAGGAAGGCGAGCGCGACGAGGGCCATCCGGACCGTCGGGGTCCGTCGCCACGCCGCGATCGCGACCGCCGCGAGCAGGGCGCCGAACACGGCGATCCCCCCGAAGGCGGCGTTCGTGAGCTCGCCGAGATCCATGCGACCACCCCGACAGTCGGGTTCCCCTTTATACGGGCGCGTCCCACCATCCTCGGATGGAGCCCCCACCGGACGGGGCGATCCCGCTCGCCCTCGACCGGCTCGTGGTGCGCTACGGCGAACGCGTCGCCGTGGCGGGCCTGTCGCTCACGGTCCGGCCCGGCGAGATCTACGGGCTCCTCGGCTCGAACGGCGCCGGCAAGTCGACGACGATGAAGACCGTCGTCGGACTCCTGCGCCCGGACGAGGGGACGGTGCGCGTCTTCGACCACGATCCCTCCGGTCCGGGCATCGAGGCGAAGCAGCTCCTCGGGTACGTCCCCGAGACCCCGCTCGTCTTCGACGCCCTGACGCCCTGGGAGTTCCTCGAGTTCGTCGCCGGCGTCCGACGGATCCCCGGCCCGACCGCCTCCGACCGGGCCCAGCGGTACGCCGAGGCCCTCCGGTTGACCCCCGAGCTCCACCAGCCGATCGCCGTCCTCTCGAGCGGGACGCGCCAGAAGCTCCTCCTCCTCGCCGCGCTCCTCCACCGACCGCCGCTCCTCGTCCTCGACGAGCCGTTCCACAGCCTCGACCCGAGGTCGGTGCGCGTCGCCCGCGAGATGCTCCGGGAGCACGTGGCGTCCGGACGGGGCGGCGTGCTCCTGTCGACCCACACGATGGAGGTCGCCGAGAGGCTGTGCGACCGGGTCGGCATCCTCGACCACGGCCGGCTCGTGGGCGAGGGGAGGATCGACGATCTCCGGGCGGCGGGGGGCGGGAGCCTCGAGGGAGCGTTCCTCCGGCTCACGAAGGAGGAGGCAGGGGTCCGGGCCGCCGTCCGCTCCCTCGGCACGGGATGAAGGGCGCCTGGTCCGAGGCGTACCGGCTGCAGGGGGCGGTCTTCCCCGAGCTCGCCTACGAGGCGATCTACGCCGTCCGGCAGGGGAACCTGCCGCCGTCGATCCCCCCCGAGGAGCTCGCCCCCCGCTCGCGGCGGCGGGCCACGCAGAGCAAGGCGCTCGTGGCGGCCCTGCTCGCGCTCCTCGCGCTCGGCGCGTCGGCCCTAATGCGACCGGACGTCCGCGGCCTGCTCGCCCCCGGCCTCCCCCCGGTGCTCTACGAGACCGCGCTCCTCGGGGCGCTCCTCGCCCTCGAGCTCACCCTCCTGTGGTGGACGAGCCTGCAGATCCTGCCCACGTTCCTGACCTCCCCGATCTTCCCGGCGCTCGAGAGCCTCCCGATCGACGCCGAGGTCCTCGACCGGACCACCTTCCTCCTCTTCCTGCGGCTCTTCGACCTGCCGGCCGCGACCGCCCTCATCGTGACCCCGGTCGCGGTCGGCGCCGCGCTCCGCTCGCCCCTCGCCGGCCTCGCGGTCCTCCCCGGCGTCGCCTCGGTGATCGTCCTCGCGTTCGCGCTCTCGCTCGCGACCGGGCGCTTCGTCGTCCGGAACGTCCACGGGTCGCCCGGAGGGCGGAGCGCGGCGGTCCGCCGGTGGGCCTACCTCCTCCTCTGGGCGATCCCCGCCTTCGCCCTCTACGCGACGATCTCCGCGGGCCCCGGCGTCCTCGGCGGGATCTCCGCCCTGGCGGCCCGGGGACCCGCCTGGGCGCTCGTCGCCCTCCTCGCGAGCTATCCGTTCGCCTTCGCGGCGGGGCCGGCGCTCCTCGCGTCGGGTCCGAGCTCCGTCTTCGCCTCCGGCGTCGTCGCGCTGGCCGCGGTCCTGGTGGCGATCGGGGCGTACGCCCTCGCGACGTTCGGCGCGGTCCGGTGGCTGCGCTCGAACCTGCACGCGATCGCCTCGGTCCGGAGCGCGACGCAGCTCCTCGATCGCCCCCCGGGGGCCCTCGGGACGCACCGACCGTCGCTCTCCGTCGTCGTCAAGGACCTGAGGGTCGCCTCCCGCACCCCGGCGTACGCCTTCCTCATCCTCCTGCCGGTCCTCGACGCGATGGCGATCGGGCTCTGGACCGCGGCGAGCGCCCCGCTCCCTGCCGACACCTTCCGGATCGCCGCGGCGGCGGTCGCCACGGCCGCGCTGGTCGCGACGTTCTTCGGTCCGGCGTTCTTCGCCATCGAGCTCGTCGGGTACTCCTACACGCGGGTGCTGCCGCTCCGCGAGACCTCCCTCTTGGCGGCGAAGGTCGGCCTCGTCGCCGGCCTCTACCTGATCGCGTCGGGGACGGTCCTCGCGATCACGCTCGTCCACCTGTTCGCCCCGATCGATTTCGCCCTCTTCGTCGCCGCGGAGCTCCCCGCCGTCGTGGCGGCGGCCCTCGCCGAGCTCGCCCTGTTGAGCCGCGTCGCCCGTCGGCGGAACCTCCCCATCCCGAACCTCTACGCCGGGAGCTGGTGGACGGCCGGGGTGGCGATCCCGGGAGTGGTGGTCGCCGGCGCGCCGCTCGTGCTCTACGCCTTCGCGACCGGGCTCGGGCCGCTCGACAGCGTCGCCCGGATGGCGGTCCTCGCCCTCGCCGAACTCGCCGCGGCGGCAGGGTTTTCTCTCCTCGCGCTCCGTCCCCGCCCGCGCTGATGCCGAAGGAGATCCCGTCGCGGTTCGACCCCGGGGAGGTCGAGCGCCGCTGGCAGTCCGGGTGGGCCGAGGCGGGCCTCTTCACGGCCCCCTCGGCCCCGGCGGGACCTCGCTTCGCGATCGTCCTGCCGCCCCCGAACGTCACCGGGGTGCTCACCCTCGGGCACATGCTCGGGGACACCGTGATGGACGTCCTCGCGCGCCGCCAGCGGATGAAGGGGGCCGCCGTCCTCTGGCTCCCCGGGCTCGACCACGCCGGGCTCGCCACCCAGGTGGCGGTCCGGCGCCATCTCGCGAAGGAGAACGTCCGCCTCGAGGACCTGCCGCGCGAGAGGATCCTCGAGCAGATCGGGCGGTGGAAGGAGGCCCGCGAGGCGACGATCCGCGCGCAGACGGTCGCCGCCGGATTCTCCGTCGACTGGACGCGCTACCGCTACACGATGGACGAACGGAGCGTCCGGGCGACCCGGGAGGTCTTCGTCCGCCTCTTCCGGGACGGCCTCCTCTACCGCGGGGAGCGCATCGTCAACTGGGATCCGCGGCTCCGCACCGCGGTCTCGAACCTCGAGGTCGTCCACCGCGAGGAGGCGGCGGAGCTCCTCTACCTCTGCTACCGCTGGGAGGACGGGAGCCCCGGGGGCCTCGTCGTCGCGACGGTCCGGCCCGAGACGATCTTCGGCGACGTCGCCGTCGCCGTCCACCCCGACGACCCGCGCCACGCGGGCGCGATCGGCCGGAAGGTCCGCGTCCCGCTCGTCGACCGTCCGGTGCCCGTGATCGCCGACGCGGCGATCGACCGCGACTTCGGAAACGGGGCGCTCAAGGTGACCCCCGCGCACGACCTGCTCGACCACGAGATCGGCCGCCGCCACCCCGAGCTCGGAGCCCCCCCCACGATCCTCGACGAGGCCGGGCGGCTCTCCGGGGAGAACGTCCCGGAGGCGTACCGCGGGGTGGACCGGGCCGTCGCGAGGGAGCTCGTCACGACCGCGCTCGAGGCGGCCGGCGCGATCGTCCGGCGGGAGCCGTACCGTCACTCCGTCGCGCGATCGGAGCGCTCGGACGACGTGATCGAACCGCGTCTCTCGACGCAGTGGTTCGTGAGGCTCGGCGCCCTCGCGCCGCCGGCGGTGGAGGCGGTGCGGACCGGGGCGGTCCGGATCCACCCCGATCGCTGGGAGCTCACGTTCTTCCGGTGGGTGGAGAGCCTCGAGGACTGGTGCATCTCTCGCCAGGTCGTGTGGGGCCACGCCATCCCGGTCCACTACTGCGAGACCTGCGGCGAGGTCATCGCCTCGGTCGACCCGCCGGACGCCTGCCCGAAGTGCGAGGGCCGCCGGCTCCGCCCCGATCCGGACGTCCTCGACACCTGGTTCACCTCCTGGCTCTGGCCGTTCGTCACGCTCGGCTGGCCGGAGCGGACCCCCGAGCTCGCCCGGTACTACCCGACGAGCGTGCTCGTCACGGGCCGGGACATCATGTTCTTCTGGGTCGCCCGGATGATGATGGCCGGCGCCCGCTTCGCCGGCGGCCCGCCGTTCGACCACGTCTACTTCACCGGCATGCTCCGGGACGAGACCGGGCGGAAGATGTCGAAGCACCTCGGGAACTCCCCCGAGCCGCTCGACCTCATCCGGAGGACCGGGGCCGACGCCCTCCGCTTCGCTCTCCTCCACCCGAACCCGGTCGACCAGGACGGCCCGTTCACCGAGGCGACGCTCGAGGGCGGGCGGAACTTCCTGACGAAGATCTGGAACCTCGGGCGCTTCCTGCTCGGTCACCTCCCGGACGGCGCCGCGGCGCCGGGGCGCGCCCCCGATCTCGACCCGGGGAGCGCGCTCGAGAACCGGTGGATCCTCGCCCGCTGGCGGGCGACCGCGGAGTCGGTCGATGCCGCGCTCGACGGGTTCGAGCCCACGGTCGCCGCGTCGCTCCTCTACCAGTTCCTCTGGCACGACGTCGCGGACCGCTACGTCGAGATGGCGAAGGACGCCCTCCGAGGGGACCGGGGCGAGATCGCCCAGCGGGACGCCCGGGCCGTCCTCCTCTTCGTCCTCGAACGGACGCTCCGTCTCCTCCATCCGTTCGTCCCTCACGTGACCGAGGAGCTGTGGCACGCCCTTCCGCACGAGGGCGAGTGGCTCGCCGTGTCGCCCTGGCCGCTCCCCGCCGACGCTCCCGCCGACCCGGAGGCCGTCGCGGCGATGGAGGTCCTCTGGGACGGGATCCGGACCCTCCGGAACCTGCGCGCCGAGGCCGACGTGCCCGCGGCCGAGCTCCCCGAAGCGCGTCTCCTTCCGACCTCCCCGGAGAGCGAGCGGATCCTCCTCGCCCGCTCCGACCTCCTCACCCGCCTCGGCCGGGTGTCGCGGGTGACGTGGATCGCCGAGTCGTCGGGGGCCCCGGAGGGGGCCGCCCGGTCCGTCACCCCGCACGGCGAGTACTTCCTGGTCCGGCCGGCCGCGTCGCTCGGCCCGGCGGGCGGGCTCGCGCGCGAGCGGGAGAAGCTCCAGACGATCCTCGACCGGACACGGGCCCGACTCGCCGACGAGGGCTTCCGGGCCCGGGCGCCGGCCCACGTCGTCGCGGAGGCGGAGGAGAAGGCGCGCGAGCTCTCCGACCGCATCCGCCGGATCGACGGCGCCCCCGCGTCCGCGCCCTCGGGGGGCCCGTGACGCCGCCGGCCGCCCGGGGGCCGGCGAAGCGGGCGGCCCGGCCCCGCGCGACCCCTCCCCCCCTCGGCGACGCGACGGCCCTGTCGGCCGGGGTACCGCTCGGCAAGAACGGCCCGTGGCACCCGCCGCTCGGGCTCGGGCTGTGGTCGGTCGGGCGGTGGGAGCCGGCCGACGAGGTCCGCACCCGGGCGGCGATCGGCCGGGCCTTCGAGCGCGGGTTGAGATGGTTCGACACCGCGGAGGTCTACGGGAGCGGGCGGTCCGAGCGCCTCCTGGGCGACGCCCTCGCGGCCAAGCCGCCGGCCCCGCCCCCGTTCGTCGTCACCAAGGTCTCCTGGGAGCATCTCCGCCCGAACCAGGTCCGGGCGGCGCTGACCGGGAGCCTCCAGAGGCTCGGGCGGCGTTCCGTCGACCTCTTTCTCGTGCACGCCCCCGACCCGCGGGTCCCGATCGCCGAGACGATGCCGGCCCTCGAGGCGCTCTGGAAGGAGGGCCGGGTCGGCGCGATCGGCGTCTCCAACTTCGGCCTCGCGGAGCTCGAGGCGGCCCGGGAGGCGCTCCAGGAGGCGCCGCTCGCGGTGAACCAGATCCGCTACAACCTGTTCGACCGGGACGACGCGACGCCGATCCGCGACTTCTGCCGCCGCCACGGCATCCTCCTCGAGGCGTACACGCCGCTCCTGCGCGGCCTGCTCGCCGGTCGCTACCTCGACGGCGCTCGGGCTCCCCCGGAGGTCCGGAGGTTCACCCACCGCCTGCTCGACGACGAGTCCCTGCCCGGGGTCCTGGCGCGCGCCCGGCGGATCCGGGACGTCGCGAAGGAGGCCGGGGTGCCGATGGCCGCGGTCGCGCTCCACTGGCTCCGCGAGCAGGGCGCCGCGCCGCTGTTCGGCGCGAGCTCACCGGAGCAGGTCGATGCGATCGTCGATGCGTTCACCGGCCCGCCGCCCTCCTCCGAGGTCCTCGCGCGGGCCGACCGGATCGCCCTCGGGGATCCGGATGCTTAGGCTCGTCGCCTTCGACATGGACGGGACGCTCGTCGACCTCGTCTCGAGCTGGCAGGCCGTCCACGAGCACTTCCACGACTCGAACGCCGAGGCGCTCGGGGCGTTCCTCGCCGGCGCGATCGACGACGAGGAGTTCGTTCGGCGGGACATCGTCAAGTGGCGACGCCACGCGCCGGACCTCTCCGTCTTCGACCTCGAGAGGATCCTCGCTCCCGCGCGTCACGTGCCCGGGGCCCGCGAGCTCGTGGGCGGCCTCGCCGCCCGGGGGGTCCGGACAGCGATCGTGAGCGGCGGGATCGACCTCCTCGCCCGGCGGATCGGTCGGGAGCTCGGGATCGACTACGTCCTCGCGAACGGGTTCCGGACCACGGCCGACGGGCGTCTCACCGGGGAGGGGATCATCCGCGTGCCGATCCGCTCGAAGGAGAGCGTGCTCGCCGGCATCCAGGAGCAGCTCGGCGTCCCGCCGGAGGAGACCGCCTCGGTCGGGAACTCGGAGATCGACGTCGGCCTCTTCCGCCGGTCGCGGATCGGCGTCGCCTACCGGCCCGTGGACGCCGCGGTCCGGAACGCGGCCACGCTCGTGCTCGAAGAGAGGGACCTCGCCCAGGCCCTCGCCCCTCTGCTCGCCGAGGGGACGGCCCCGTCGCGAGGGCCCCCGTCGGAACCGTCTTAAGGCGACCCCGGGTGGACGCCGCCCGGGTCGTTATGGCGGCGGATTATCGGGCCCTCCTGGACCGGGCGCACGCCCGATTGCCGCCGGTCCGGGTGGCGACCGAGCGCTTCCAGATACCCGACCCCGACGTCATGATCGACGGGAAGAACACCGTCATCCGCAACTTCAAGGACATCGCCGACGTCCTCCGCCGCGAGCCCGACCACGTGATGGGCTACCTCGCCCGGGAGCTCGGCGCGCCCGGGGTCCTCGACCTGCCGAGGGGCGTCCTCAAGTCCCGCGCGAGCCGCGAGCAGGTGGCGCAGCGCCTGCGGGAGTACGCCGACAAGTACGTCATCTGCTCGGAGTGCCAGCGGCCGGACACCCACCTCGCGAAGGACGGGAAGCTCACCCTCCTCATCTGCGAGGCGTGCGGCGCGCAGCGACCCGTGACGGTCCGACGGACCGTCGAGCCGGTGAAGCCGAAGACCCCGGTCGTCGTCGGCGAGGTCTACCGGCTCGTCATCGAGGATGTCGGGCGCCGGGGCGACGGCGTCGCGAAGCGCGAGGGGTTCGTCATCTTCGTCACGGGCGCGACCCAGCGGGGCGCCGCCGTGAACGCGAAGATCACGAAGGTCCTCGGCAACAACGCCTACGCCATCGTCCAGCCGTAGGCTCCCGATGCGGGGGATCCGTTCGCTCGGCCTGCTCGGTCTGTTCGTCGGCGCCCAGGTCGTCGCCCTCGCGCTCGCCCTGCCGTTCCGCTCCGCGGGGCTCGCCACGACCTCCTCCTCCGGGTCGACGAGCGTGGTGACCCCGATCTACCTGATCGCGCTCATCGTCCTCGCCCCGCTCATCATCCTCTTCGTGGCGCGCCGGCGGGGCGGCCTCGCGACGATCCGCTGGCTCGTCCTGCTCGGGATGACGGCGTCGCTCTCGATCACCCTGCAGGCCGCCTTCGCCCTCCTCCTCCCGCCGGCGACCTACATGATGCCCTACGGCGCGGCGCTGTACGTCGACCTCTCCCTCCCCCTCGCCGACATCGTGGCGGTGGCGCTCCTCCTCGCGCTCCTCATCGAGCCTCAGTGGTACATCGTCGACCTCGCGGCGTTCCTCGCCGGGGGCGCGCTCATCGCCATCCTCGGGATCTCCCTCGGGATCCTCCCGGCCTTCCTCCTCCTGATCGGCCTCGCCGTCTACGACTACATCGCCGTCTACCGCACGAAGCACATGCTCTCGCTCGCCGACGTCGTCGTCGACATGAAGCTCCCGATCCTGATGGTGATGCCGTCGAGCGCGGGGTACGACTACCCGAACGCGCCGCCCCTCAAGGCCCGGTCCGCCGAACCCGGGGCCGGGGTCGGCCGCGAGGCCGTCTTCATGGGGCTCGGGGACGTCGTGATCCCCGGGACGCTCGTCGCCTCGGCGTTCGCCTGGCTCCCGACGGCCCCCCTCCTCCTCGGGATCGGGCCGAACCTCCTGGTCGCGATCGGGACGCTCGCCGGCGCCCTCGTCGGCTACTCCGGCCTCATGGCCCTCGTGAACCGCGGGAACGCCCAGGCCGGTCTCCCGTTCCTCAACGGCGGCGCGCTCGTCGGGTACGTGCTCGCCTTCCTCGTCGTCTACCGCTCGACCGGCCTCGGCCTGGGGTTGTAGGAGAAGGGAGACCGTGCCCCGGAAGGTCGAGGACATCCGCCTGTCCGACGGGCCCGGCCTCGACGCGCTCGTCCGGCGCATGGAGGCGGCCGGCGGCTTCAGCGGGAAGGAGCTCGCCGACGGCGTGGCCCTGCTCAGCGACATGCTCGCCGACCGGTCGATGACGCTCTTCCTGTCCTTCCCCGCCGACCTCGTCGCCACCGGGACGCGCGGCGTCCTCCTCGAGCTCCTCCGCACGGGCCGGATCGGGGCCGTGATCACGACCTGCGGGACGCTCGACCACGACCTCGCCCGGGCGTACCGGCCCTACTACCACGGCGCGTGGGAGCTCGACGACGCGAAGCTGCACCGCCGGGGGCTCTACCGGCTCGGGAACATCGTGATCCCGCACGCGAACTACGGTCGGATCGTCGAAGTGCGGATGCAGGCGCTCCTCGCCCGCCTGTGGCGCGCCGGGGTCCGCGCTCTCTCGACGCGGGAGCTCGTCTGGGCGATCGGCGAGTCGATGGGCCCCGAGCGCGGCCGCGACAGCCTCTGCCGGGCCGCCTACGAGCGGAGGATCCCGGTCTTCGTCCCCGGCATCACCGACGGCGCCGTCGGCTCCCAGCTCTGGCTCTTCTGGCAGTCCCACAAGGGGCTCTCCCTCGACCTCTTCGACGACGAGCAGCGGATCTCCGACCTCGTCTTCGGCGCGACGCGCTCCGGGGCGATCATGCTCGGGGGCGGGATCTCCAAGCACCACACCATCTGGTGGAACCAGTTCCGCGACGGCCTCGACGCCGCCCTCTACCTCACGAGCGCCGTCGAGTGGGACGGTTCGCTCTCCGGCGCGAGGACGCGGGAGGCGATCTCCTGGGGGAAGGTGAAGCCGTCGGCGCGGCACACGACGGTCCCGGGCGACGTGACGGCGCTCTTCCCCCTCATGGTCGGCGCGGCGCTCGAGCGCGGGCGGAGCGGCGCCGAGCGACGGGGTCGGCGCCCGCGCTCACCTTAAGAATCCGTCCGCCGCTCGGACGCCGCGGTCGTCCGCGTGGGCCCGTAGCTCAGCCCGGCAGAGCAGGCGGCTCTTAACCGCAAGATCGGGGGTTCGAATCCCCTCGGGCCCGGACGTCCGAGCGGCGAGGCCGCTCAGAGAAGGCCCGTCTCGCGCCCGAGCCTCTCCGCCTCCTCCTCCACCCGCGGCACGGGGCCGAACAGCTCGGCCTGCCGGGCGGTGTCGGCGACGTAGCGGCCCGTCGCGAAGAACTCGAACATCGCGGAGAGGTCGCGGACCGACGGCAGGATCCGCCCCAGGAGACGCATCCCCCGGATCATCCCGAGGCCCCCGGGCCGGATCGGCCGGCCCAGGACGCGGGTGAGGAGCTCCGCGAGCTCTTCCGTGGAGAGCGCCCGATCGGAGCCGAGATCGATCCGCTGCCCGAGCGGTACCGACGCGTCGACGGCGCGGGCGAGGGCGCGGGCGACCTCGTCGGGGTGGATGAACGTGATCCGGACCCCGGGCGGGGTCATCCGGAGGAGCTTCCCCCGTCGGAGGCCGCGGGCGAGGTAGCCGCCGGAACCGCCGCCCAGGAAGGCCCCGGGACGAAGGGCGACGAAGGGGACGCCCTGCCGCTCGAGGTAGTCCTCGGCCTCCTTCTTCGCCCAGAAGTGGGGGACCTTGGGAGCGAGCTGGCACTGGAGGATGCTGAGCAAGACGAATCGCGGGACGCCCTGACGCTTCGCGGCGTCCACGAGGTTACGGTTCCCCTCGAAGTCGGTGCGGAGGGAGTCCCCCTTCCTCCGACGGGAGTACCCGATCGCGCTCGTGATGACCGCCGAGACTCCCCGCATCGCCGGATCCAAGGTGGGGGGGAGGAGCATGTCCCCCCGGACCACCTCGACGCCCCGACCCTCGAGCCGGCCCGCGTCCGTCCCCGGTCGGACGAGCGCGCGCACGGCATGGCCCCGGGACAGGAGCTCACCGACCACGCGGCCGCCGAGGTCGCCCGTCGCCCCGACCACCAGCACGGGTCGCGCAGCGACCCGCGCGGTGTCCCCCTCGGACATGTCGGCCGAACCTCAGTGGTAGCCCCGGAACACCTCGAAGGAGATCCGGTCCGGTCGGACCCCCCTCGCGGCCAGGAGCCCGCCGGCGTCCGCGACGAGCGCGCCCCGGCCGCAGAGATAGTACATCGGGTCCGTGAGGCCCTCTGCGGCCTCGTCGAGGAGGGCGCCGTCGATCCGGCCGCGTCGCCCGGTCCATCCGCTGCTCTCCGGTTCGCGGGTCAGCGTGTGGATCACCCGGAACCGGGGGTTCCGGCCCTCCATCTCCGCGAGCTCGGCCCGGTAGGCGATCTCCTCCTCGGACTGGTTGCTGTCGACGAGGACGGACCGGCGGTCGGATCGGGTGTCCAGGAGGTAACGGGCCATCCCCTTGAGCGGGGTGATGCCGATCCCTCCCGCCACGAAGACCGCGTCCCGGTCCGCATCGAGGATGAAGTGACCGTACGCCCCGTCGATCTCCACCTCGTCGCCGGGAACGAGGCCCGCGAAGGCCCTCTTCCACGGGGACCCGGAGAGCCGCGCCCCGAACTCGAGGTACGCCTGCGTCGGCGAGGAAGCGAGCGACATCGGATACTCCTCGACCCCGGAAGGGGTGGCGAGCTCCAGCCCGCAGAACTGGACGGGCTCGTAGCGGAATCCCTCGGCCCTCTCCACGCGGATCATGTGGGAGCTCGGGGTCAATCGTCGGGACGCGATCACCTTCGAGCGGAAGATCACCGGGACGCCCCCTTCGCCCGGCGGGGACGACACCTCGGGGCCTCCCGGGCGCCGATCGGACGCGGCACGCGCCTCCTACGCCCCGGAATATATATGACCGCTCATCAGTTTAGAAATAAACAAGTTCCGGGCGGACCGAGGAAATCCTCTTATTCCCCGGGCGGCGGTGAAGGGCGGTGGACGCCCCGGCGCGCCGCCCGGTGGTCGAGGCGCTGACCCAGGAGCTCCGGCGCGCCTCGTTCACCGTCCACGCGAGCTTTCGGCAGGTCCTCGCGGCGCGGGGGCTCTCCTGGGGCCAGTTCGCCGCCCTGCGCACCCTCGTCGTCGCCGGCCGGGGGACGACGAAGGACCTCGCTCGATCGATGGGCGTGACGACCGGCAACATCACCGGGCTCGTCGACAAGCTCGAGCTCGCGGGGCACGTGGTGCGTCGACGGAGCCGGGCGGACCGTCGCGTGGTCGTTCTCGAGCCGACGACGAAGGGGCGGCGCCTGATGGAGGAGCTCCGCCGGGCCGTCGTCGAGGAGGTCGGAGCGTCGTTCGCGGCGTGGAGCCTCCGCGACCTTCGAACGCTCGAGCGCCTGCTACGGCGCGTCATCGAGGCGGCGCCCTGCGACGGCCGACGGGCGGAGGTCGGGCCGACGGCACGGAGGAGCCCCCGGGTCCCTCCGGGGGTGGCCGAGGGAGCGCCCCGCGGGCCCCTCCGGGCGGTTCGCGGTCGCCCTCGTCGGCGCGAGGTGTAAATACGGACCCCCCGCCCATCATTACGGCGGAGGTCCATGGCGGCGGAGGCGGGCGCCTCGTCCGAGGGGACGAACCCGGGGAGGACCCCCTCGAGGGCCGCCCGGGCGGGAACGCGGCGGGGGGTCGTTCTCGGGGCGCTCCTCGCCGCGGTCGTCGTCGTGGCCGGAGCGGGGGCGGACTGGGCCCTCGGGGGCCCTCCGTTCACCCGCTCGGGCGGGACGGGCCCCGGCGGGGGTTGCAACGGCCCCCCGGTCCAGCTCATCGGCGCCCTCTCCGGCGATCTCGACCCGCGGGTCAACGCGAGCCTCCTCACCCTCAGCGCCGAGTTCCGGAACGTGACCGCCGGATGCGTCACCACCACGCTCCGTGGGGCCGCGGCCACCGCGGGGCTGGCTCCGCTCGCGAGCGGCCCATCGGAGTTCCTCCTGACGACCTCCTACCCCACCCGCGCGGAAGAGGCGGCCGCGTCCGGGCCGGTCGTCTACCTCCCGGCGGTGGTGGGCGCCATCGCCATCGTCTACCACGCCTCGGGGCTGCCGGACCCGCTCAATCTCTCCGCCTCGGACCTCGCCGGCATCTTCGACGGCGCGATCCGGAACTGGTCGGACCCGGCGATCGCGGCCCTGAATCCCGGGGGAGTTCCCCCGTCGACCGGGGCCGTCTCGCCGTCGTTCCTCTCGGGTTCCACGGCCGCCACCGCCGGGCTCACGGCGTACCTCTCGGCCACGAACGCGAGCTTCAACGCGTCGGTCGGCCCCGAATCCTCCCCGACGGGCTTCCCGGGGGTCGGGGCGAGCGGCGCCGCCGCGATGATGAGCTACATCGCCCGGACCGCCGGGTCGATCGGCTATCTCCCCGCGGGAGAGACCCTCTCGCCCGGGGTCGGCCTCGCGCGCGTGCAGGACGAGGCCGGCGGATTCGCGGTCCCGAACGCGACGGGGTTGACGACGGCGGCGACGTCGGTCGCCCGGGTCGTGCTCGGTGAGCTCGCGAACGGGTCGGCGACGGTGACCCCCGGTCCGAACCTGACGGCCTGGACCGCCCCGGCCGCCGGGAGCTACCCGTTGACCACGTTCGACGACATCGTGCTCCTCCGGGAGGTCGGCGAGGCCGGGGGCTCCCCCGTCACGAAGGCGGCCGCGCTGTGGTTCCTGAGCTTCCTCGAGTGGCTCACGGGGAGCGGACAGTCGGCGTTCAACGCCACCGGATTCGTTCCGCTCCCAAGCGTCCTGGTCGCGATGGCGCAATCGGTCCTCGAGAACGTCGACTACCAGGGCGAGCCCCTCCTCGGGGGTCCGACGGGCGACGGGGAAGGGGCGGGCGAGGGGGGCAACGACACCGGGGGCGAAGGATGAGGCGGTCCGCCCCCGCCCGGCGGCCCCGGGTCGAACGGGCCCGGGCCCCCCCCTCCGATCTCGTCGTCGTCGCCCTGCTCGCGCTCCTCGGATCGAGCCTGCTCGCCGTGTCGAACCCGGTCGCCGCGAGGTCCGTCCCGACGATGGCGGGCGGGCTCGCCCCCGGGGCCCCGTACGGCCGGGTGGTCGCCTCGATCGACGTCGGGAAGAACCCCCTCGCGCCCGTTCTCGATCCGGCGAACGGCGAGGTCTACGTCGCCAACTACGATGTGAGCAACGTCAGCGTCATCTCGGGATCGTCCGACGCGCTCGTGGCGACCATCCCCACCGGCATCCAACCGGTCCCGCCCGCGCTCGACCTGCCGAACGGAACGCTCTACCTCGCGACGGAGGGGACGAACTCCGTCAGCGTGATCTCCGGCGCCTCGAACACGGTCGCGGCGACGGTGTCGGTCGCCGCGGCTCCCCTCCCGCTGAGCCCGGTCGCCGACCCCCGGACGGGGGACCTCTACATCACGAGCGCCCTCTCCTCCGATGTCGTCGTCCTGAACGCGTCGACGGACGCGATCGCGGCGACGATCGCCCTCTCCGCCCCGCCGCTCCCGCCGGCCGTCGATACCGCGAACGGCGAGGTCTTCGTCCCGATCGAGGGGACGAACGACGTGAGCGTGATCGCCGGGGCGACGAACGCCGTCGTCGCGAACCTGACCGTCGGCGGGGCCTACCTCCAGACGCCGGCCTTCGATCCGGCGAACGGGGACCTCTACTTCCCGGAGATCTCGGGGGTCGGTTCGGCCGCCGCCGGGGGGATCGCTGTCCTCTCCGGATCGACCGACCGGATCGTCGCGAACCTCAGCGTCGGCCTGCTGCCGGAGACGCCGGTCGTCGACCCGGTCCAGGGGACGATCCTCGTGGCGAACTACGGGTCCGACACCCTGAGCGTCCTCAACGGGACGACGAACTCGGTGGTCGCCACCGTGGGGACCGGGATCGGGCCGGACGTGCCGGCGTTCGACGACGGCAACGACGGGGTGTACGTCGCGAACGCGCTCTCGGGCAACGTCACCGTGATCTCCGCGGCGCGCGACGCGGTCGTCGGGACGATCCCGGTCGGCTCGGGTCCGGAAGCCGCGACGTACGACGGGGCCGAGCACGAGCTCTTCGTCGCGAACCGGGCGTCGAACAACGTGAGCGTGATCGACGACGGCACCCGGCCCTCGGAGAACGTCACCTTCTCGGAGAGCTGGCTCCCGGCCGGCGCGCGCTGGTCGGTGGCGCTCGACGGGGTCGTCAAGAACTCCACCGGTGGGAAGGTCGTCTTCGAGGTCCCGAACGGAACGTACACCTTCGCGATCGCCGGCTCCGAGGGCTGCGCCGCCGCCGGACCCAAGGGGGTGGCCACCGTCGGCCCGGGCGACCTCGCGGTGCCCGTCCGATTCGTCTCGGGCGCGTGCGAGGAGTGGCTCGGGATCGGGATACGGACCTGGGAGGGGATCGCCGCGGGAGCGGCCGTCGCCCTGCTCGCCGTCGGACTGGGCGCCTGGGCGGTCTCCTTCCGACGGGCGCGCCGGTCGGAAGGCCCCGACGAGCCGGCCCGGGTCGACGCGACGGCGAGCCCACCCGCCGCCGGGGCCGGCCCCTCCGCCCGGTTCCGCCGTGAGCGCGACCGGGGGCGGATCCGCCTCATCGGGGCGGTGGTCGGGGTCGCCCTCCTCGTTCTCGTCGCCTACCTCGTCGTCGTCCCGGACCTCCGGCCGCCGCCGGGGAGTTCGGTGGCGCCCACCGGCGGCTCCCTCGTCCGTCTCGGACCCGCCGCCCTCGGTGTCGTGCCGTGCTCGACCGGACCGGCCGCGATCGCCGAGCGGATCCCCTGGATCAACGCCTCCGTCACGGTGACCACGGACGACGCCATCCTCGTCGTCGTCGACCTCGACGGCGACACGCTGTACAGCACGGGGCCGCTCCCCTCGGTGAGCGCCTCGAGCGACTGTGCGGGCGCCCTCCCCACCCCGAACTGGACGGCGTCGAGCGGCCTCAACGTCGGGTTCAGCTGGTACGTCGTCCTCAGCGATCCTTCGGGAACGAACATCGCCTACTACACGCTCACCCAGGGCTGGCTCCCGGTCGGCAACGGTCCCTGGCCGGCGCCGATCGCGAACGGCTCGGCCCTCACCCTCGTCTGCAACCCGACCGTCTCCCACCTCGGGGCCTACCAGTTCGAGTCGACCTACACCCTCGAGGTGGGGCTGATCCTCAGCGGCGGCTCGGGGACGGCGATCGCCGGGATCGCGGACCTGTAGCCGCCGGGGCGGCCTCCGACTACAGCTGGGCGCAGACGTTGACGGTGGGCGCCCCGAGGTTGCCGACGACGCAGAGCCCGAAGGAGAGGTGGGCGAAGGAGGCGGGATCGGAGAGCAGGTCGATCTGCGATCCGTTCGGGATCGTCTGCGCCCCCGACACCCCGTCGACGTCGATCCAGCCGTGGGAGTAGGTGAAGTCCGCGAGGTCCGCGCCGGTCGGCGACTCGAGCACGACGTACCAGGCCACCCACGGGGTGACGAGCGGCGCCCCGCAGAGCGAGGTGGCGGTCACGCTCGGGACCGGGAGCGCCCCCCCGTCGACGTCCCCGTTGATGAGCTCGACGAGCTGG
>JASHUV010000050.1 GCA_030039825.1 Thermoplasmata archaeon | reverse complement strand
AGGTGACCGGCCGGCTGCGCGCCGCCGACGCCGACGTGGGCCGCCGCCTCGTGCTCGGCGGCCCGGCGAGCGTCGACCGCCTCGAGGTCGGGGGGCGTCTCGACGCGGCGGGGGGGCTCACCTCCCATCGGGCCCGCATCGGCGGGACCGCCAAGGTCGCCGGCCGCCTCGAGGGGGAGACCTTCGAGGCCGGCGGGGCGGTCGACCTCGACGAGGTCGCGCTGGCGTCGCTCGAGGTCGGGGGCCTCGCCCGGGTCGGTCAGGGGACCGTCCGGGGAGCGATCGAGGTCGGGGGCCGGTTCCGCTCGGACGGGCCGATCGCCTTCGGGTCGATGCGCGTCGGCGGCGTCGCCGAGCTCGGTGGGACCGGGACCGGCGGCGACCTCGAGATCGGCGGGGTCCTGAGCGCCGCCGATGGGCTCACCTTCGGGGCGCTGAACGTCGGGGGGGTCGCGGAGATCCGCGGGGCGGGGAAGGGCGGGTCGGCCCGCGTGGGGGGACGGTTCACCGTGGGCGGAGACCTCGCGCTCGATGGCGCCGCGACGGTCGGGGGTCGGATGGCGGTCGGAGGGGAGCTCGCCGGGGCGTCGCTCGAGATCGGGGGACGCTTCGAGGCGGGGCGGGCCCTCCTGAGCGGGGCCGTCGAGGTCGGCGGGGAGCTCCTCACGCGGAACGGCCTCAAGGCCGGAGCGATCCGGCTCGCCGACCGCTCGCGGGCGGCGGGGCCGCTCGTCGGCGGCACGGTCCGGCTCGGGAGCCGGTCCTCCGCCGAGGACGTCTACGGAGCCTCGGTCGACGTCGGCCGGAAGGCCACGGTCCGGCGGATCGTCGCCGGGGAGGTCGTGGTCCACGCCGGGGCGCGGGTCGAGGAGATCGTCCACCTCCGGCCCCTCACCATCGATCGGGGCGCGGTCGTGGGCCACGCCACGGCGGCCGGCGCGCTCCCGCCGTTCCCGCTGTAGGGGGATCTCGCCGGTGCTCGACGGGGGGCTCCGCGGCCGCCGCCGGGAGGCGACCGACCTCTACGCGACCGTCCTCGAGGTCGTCAAGCGCCAGCCCGGCGGCGCCCGGATCACCCGCCTCTCCTACGGGGTCGGCATGCCGGTCGACCGTCTCCGGGTCCTCGTCGAACGCCTGCTGGCCCTCGGGCTCCTGTCGAGCGAGACGCTCGACGGCCGTCCCGCCTACGACCTGACGGCCCGGGGACAGGAGTTCCTCGACACGTACTGGAAGATGCGCGGGTACATCGAGGGCCTCGACCGGGTGACCCGGGAGCCCGACGGGGCGAGGGGTCGGCGGGCGTCGACCGGTCGGAGCGGGCCCCCTACGCCTCCCGCCAGCGCGGCCCCCGGGCGATGACGACGAGCCAGATCGTGACGTAGACGGCGAGGGCGATCCCGCCGACGAGCGCCGTCCGGGTGGCGCCGTCGAGGATGGCGACGAGGGTCTGGGCGCCCCAGGTGAGGGGCCAGAGGTACGCGACCGGTTGCAGGAGCGCGGGCAGCGCGGAGACGGGGTAGAAGACCGGCGTGAAGAGGGTCAGGATGAGACCGATGATCTGGGCGTTGGCGCTGATCTGCCGGGGGCTCGTCCCGAACACCCCGATCAGGTAGCCGATCCCCATCGTCGAGCCCCAGACGAGCACGAGCCCGAGGAGGAGGAGCGGGACCGTCGTCCAGGCGATGGCGAGGCCGAACGCCCCGACCGCGACGGCGAGGGTGATGAGCGCCGAGACGATGGAGAACGGCAGGAGCACCGCCGCCGTCCCGAGCACGTAGACGACCGGGCTGATCGGGAGGGAGACCCACAGGTCGAACTCCCGGGTCTGCTTGTCCTGGCCGATCGACTGGGCGAGGGCGTTGATGTTGAGGAGCGCCATCTCGAGCATGATCGTGCCGACGAGGACCTGCGAGCGCAGGTCGGGGGCGACGAGGTGGTTCAGGAAGAACAGGAGCCCGACCGGGAAGACGATCGTGAACCCGAGGATGATCGCGAGCTCCCGGGTCGTCTCCTTGAACAGCATCCGGAAGACGACGGCGAACTGGGCGACGCTCCGCCCGACCCCGGGGCTCATCCGCCCTCCTCCGATCGGCCGTTCCCGACGAGGGCGAGGTAGGCGTCCTCGAGCGAGACCGGGCCGAGCGACGCCACGATCCCGAGCGCGGCGAGCCGGGCGAGGTCGGCGCTCGCCGCCGGGGAGAACGGGTCCGCGACCCGGAGGCGCTCCGTGTTCCCGGCGCGGAATCCGACCGGGTAGCGCCGCTCGAGCTCGTCGAGGAGCGCGCGTCCCGCCGGGGTCAGGTGGTCGAGCCCCCGGACCTCCAACCGGCCGGCATGGTCGAGCCGCTGGCGGATCGCGTCGACGCTCCCCTCGGCGACGATCCTCCCGTGGTCGATGACGGCGACCCGGTCGGCGAGGTACTCCGCCTCCTCGATGTAGTGGGTGGTGAGCAGGACCGCGATCCGCTCGGCCCGCAGGGCGTCCACGAGCTGCCAGACGGCCCGCCGGGCCTCCGGATCCACCCCGGTGGTGGGCTCGTCGAGCAGGAGGAGCCTCAGGTTCGGCGCGGCGAGCGCCACCGCGATGAGCACCCTCCGGCGGAGACCGCCCGAGAGCTCGCGGACGAGCCGGTTCCGTTCCGCCGCGAGCCCGGTGCGGGTCAGGAGGGCGTCGACGTACGGCCGGATCCCGGCCGGGTCGGCCCCCTTGAGGAGCGCGAAGTAGCGGACGTGCTCCTCGACGGTGAGGTTCGCCTTCGGCTCGCACTCCTGCGGGATCACGGAGAGGATCTCCTTCGCCGGGATCGGGTGTCGGACGATGTCGATCCCGCCGATCGTGATCCGGCCCGCGCTCGGCAGGAGCTGGCCCGCGATCTGCCGGAGGAGCGTCGTCTTCCCGGCGCCGTTCGGTCCGAGGAGGGCGAGGATCTCGCCGGCCCGGACCTCGAGGTCGATCCCGGCGTTCGCCGTCCGGTCCCCGCGGCGGCTCCGGTAGGTCTTCGAGAGGCCGTCGACGCGCAGGACCGTCTCCTCGGCCGGCCGGTCCGCCGTCGCCGTGCCCCTAAGCGGACCGCCGGACGCCATCGTCCCCCGGAGGGCGTCGCCCCAGAAGAGGACCGCTCACCCGGGAGGCTCACGGCCGGTGCGTCGGCCGGGACGGGAACCGTCATCCCGCCGGCGGCCCTCCCGGCCGGCATGCACCGGTTCGGGGACATCGCCATCGTCGTGAAGGACGCGCGCGCCTCGTCGAAGTGGTACCACGAGAAGCTCGGCTGGACGGTCGGGGCCTCCGACGGCCACTGGGTCACCGTCCGCCCGAGGGGCAGCGCGGTCACCTTCCACCTCTGCGAGCACCGCCCGCTCGAGAGGGGGAACACGGGCATCGGGTTCGTGACCGACGACCTCCGGCGCGAGGTCCGGCGTCTGACCGCGCGCGGCGTCCGGTTCCCGAAGGGCATCGTGCACGCCGAGTGGGGGGACTTCGCGTTCTTCCGCGACCCCGACGGGAACGAGTTCTGGCTCCTCCCGGCCTGACCCGGCCGGGGCCCTAGCCGGGGCCGAAGAGACCCCGGTACTCATGGTCGACCGGCCAGACGGTCGACGCGACGCGCTGGACCCCGCTCTCGATCCGGGCGAGGTGCCGGGCGAGGACCTCGATCGGCGATTCCCCGGGAGCGTCGCGCGCCTCGGGTCGGGGGGCGAGCAGGCCGACGAGCGTGCGCTCCTCGTCGAACGCGAAGAGGAACGGGGTGACGCCGGCGCGGGCCACGAGCTCGTCGAGCAGCTGGCGCGCGGGACGGTCCGGCCGCCTCCGGCCGGTGATGAAGAGGTACTCGAGCACGCGCCGGTCGCCGAGGGGCGGGATCCTCCGGAAATCCGGCATCATCCGGCGGACGAGCCACCGGTCGTCCACGACCGAGCGTTCCCGGGCCTTCAGGTACGCCGGGCTGAACGCCATGCGGCCCTCCTCGTCCGCGCCGGGAACGGGGAGGTCGAGGATCTTCCGGGCGGCGCGCCGCTTCCCCTCGCGGCCCTTCGCGCCGCCGTTCGACGGCGCGTCGTCGGGGGCCCCCCCGGCGAGCGACCAGGGGTAGGAGATCGGGGCGGCGAGGGAGGCCCACCGCGTCCACGCCCCCTCGAAGTCGAAGTAGATCGGGAGGCCGCCGGTCGCCGGCGCCGCGCGGACGCCCCACCACTGGCTGAAGAGCTCGCCGGGCGGGCCGGGGGGGCCCTCGGGGGCCGCCTCGCCCTCACCGAGCCACCGCACGGCGAGGAGGAGCTCCGGGGCGACGGCGAGATGCACCGTCCTCGGCTCGGAACGGAGCGCGGCGACCGCCTCCCGCCACCGGTCGGCGTACGGCCGGGCGAGCGCGAAGTGGATCCCGTCCGACGGGACGAGACGGAGGTCGGGGATGTACCGGAGCTTGAGCCAGCCCTCCTGCACCGCCTTCCGGCGGATCGACATGTACCCGCTGCGCGACGCCGGGGCGCGCGCCATCCGGTCGCGCTCCGATCCCGGCACATCGGCGAGCAGCGTCTGGATGACCGCCGCTTCCTTCGTGCTGAGCGCGCGCACGACTCGGTACCGACCTGCCGCCCGATAAGGGGCGACCCCATCCACGATTTCCTCCGAATTTCGGCCTCCGGATTATGTAGGGGGAGGTCCGCTCGATGCTTCGACCTGAGGGATCGCCGTGGCCGGCAGGGGGAGCAGGCAACCGTTCCGATCCGGGCGGCGTCACGCCAGTATCCTGGCGGCGTTCGCGCTCCTGCTCTTCGGCCTCGCGGTCGCCTCGGGTCTACCCAATCCGTCGTCGGTCCTCGGGATCCGGGGGGGTGGGCCCGCGGCGAGCGGGCTCCGGCCCGAATCGGGAGGGAGCCTCTGCGGGACGCTCTTTCCGAACGCGACGCTGAACGCGTCCGTCGCCGGCGTCTACGCGAACCTCGCGAGCGAGCCGGGCTCGACGAACCGCTCCGGTCCGGGGGGGAACGGCTCCGCCGGGAACGCCTCGCTCCCGTCCGAGGCGAACGCCACGCTCGAGGTCGAGGGCTGGTGGGCCGAGGTCTGCACCTCGACGCCGTTCGCCGCCGCCATCGCCGAATGGGGCGACGCGAACTTCTCCTGGTGGACGACCTCGATGCCGGGCGCGGCCTCCTGGTCGTTCGGGGTCCTGTGGACCTCCTCCTGCGACCTCGCCCCTCAGGGGAACGTCACGAGCGGCTGCGTCTTCCGCGAGTACTGGACCGGGAACCTCGGCAGCGGTTCGGCCGAGGGCCCCGTCACGACGATCACGGCGCCCTGCGG
>JASHUV010000049.1 GCA_030039825.1 Thermoplasmata archaeon | reverse complement strand
CTGGAAGGAGATCAGCAAGCACACCCTCCTCCTTCCGAAGGTGACGACGCCCGAGGCGGCCCTCGAGGTCGTCAAGCGCTACCTCGATCAGGGCTTCTTCCACCGGAAGGACTTCGAGGAGTCGAAGATCGTCGAGCAGAAGCTCTCCTTCGTGCCGTTCTGGATCATCCCCTCCTCGGCGACGACGAACTTCGTCTACTCGGACGTCGCGGTGGGCGTCGGCGGGACCGTCGCCTCGATCGCCGGCGCCGAGCTCCTGGGCGCGGCGCTCGGCGGCGGCCGGGGCGGCGGCTTTGTTGCGGTCCCGGTCCTCGCGGCCCCGCCCGTGAACCCGAACCGCCAGGACGCCATCAGCGGCCAGTACGAGTTCCCCGTCGTCGCCGTGAAGAGCATGAGCGCCTACCAGCCGAAGGACTACCACTTCAAGCTCGAGGAGCGGACCTTCTTCGACAAGAAGGCGATCCCCGACGGCTCGCCGGTCCTCAACGGCGACCTCGGGGAGGACGCGGCCCAGCACGCCGCGAAGGCCTACGTGACGCAGCTGCAGTCCGAGGCCGCCCACAAGAAGCACCACATGGTGAGCAAGCTCACGAGCGACGTCCAGGTCTCGGAGGGCGAGCTCCTGCACGTCCCGATCTGGTACTACATGGTCGACCACAAGGGGCAGAAGAACATGGTCCTCATCGACGCCCACGCCGGCGAGGTCATCCGGACCGTCGCCTAGGGACGCGCGGCCGCTCTCTCCGGGAAGGATTGCGGTTCCTCCCCGCGCGCTGGAGGGGGGCGCCGTCAACCTCGGTGCGCTTCCCGGCGGCTCCTCGAGGTCGCCGGAGAGATTCTCCGTAGCGCCCACGTCCGATGGGCCGCGGAGGTCAGAGCCAGAATCCCGAGCCCGTCCTGCCTTCGGTCCTGCTCCCCACCTGGCCAAGCTCGTGTTTCCGTTTGCCGGCGCTCGAGCGACGCACGATTGCCCTTTGCGCTGAGAGGTGAGGAAGTCCTAACAGTCACGGAAGCGGTGGAAGGGGGAGTTCCGAATGGCGGATGAACGAGGCGACCCGTTCGGGGGCGCCTCCGAATCCACCGCAGCTCCCGCTCGACCCCGGTCCGAATCGCCTCCTCCGTCTTCGGACACCAATTCGCCGATCGCTGGTGCTTGAGCACGGTCCACACCTGCTCGTCCGAGTCCGACTCGGGGCGTACGGGGGGAACCGGCGCGTCTCCAGCCGGTCCCGATGCTCCCAGAGGAGGGTCTTGACCTCCACCGAGCGGGGGATCCGCCCGTTGTCCCACCCCACCGTCAGCCGCCCGTCGATCTCCTCGAGGAGTTGCTCCGGGAACCGGATCACCCGCATCCCATCGACGCCTTCCTCGTGGATGCCGAAGTAGAGCGCTCCGTCCGGGCTCACCGCCGAGATCAGGTTGAGCTTCAGACGGTTGCCTTGTCCATATCGTGGCTCCGGGCGGGAGCCTTCAGGCGCCCTCGTGCGGCGCACGTTAGGGAACTCACACCGGGAGAGCGTATGCCATCAAGGAGGCGCCGAGGGACCTCTGGGGGCAGGACTCCTCGAGGACGGGAGCGGCGTGCTGGCGGTGGTGGCCCTTCTGGGCGACCCGTTGCCGCCAGATGCCGGTGATGGGGTGTCGCGGATGATCCGGTGGCACCTCGTGGGCGTGCTCAACTACTTCGAGCACCGGATCAGGAAGGCGGGCGCGGAGGGCCCGAACTCGAAGACCTCGACGATACAGAAGATGGCCCACCGGTTCCGCAACAAGGACCATTTCCGGACGGCGGTCCTGGTCAAATGCGGGGGCCATCAGTTACATCCCGTGACCCACCCGATTGCCGGATGAACCTGTATTCGGAGGAGCTCTTAGCCGGAAACTCCCGGGATGCCCGGGATCGACTCCGCCGGCTTGCAATCGACCACGTCATGGGAACCGCGATTTCTATCCCGGCGAAGAGTGCCAGAGACACCCACTCAGAGGTCGACAGACCACCAAGTAGGAACGGCGAGCTAGCGTTGATGAAATCCGCGACCTCCGACACTGGACTTTCGATGATGAGGCGAGCGGACACGTTCGACCCGGAGTAGGAAGACGCACCCTGCCCGATCCACTCCCGAAAAACATGGCCAGGGGCCGGAGCGGCAAAGAGGGAGACGCTGGCGCCCGCTTCGACCCAACCGCTGGTCGGGTCAGTGTATCCACCAGAAGCAGGCGCGGCGAGGACCGTCACGAGGACAGACTCCATGAAGACGACATTCAGCGCAAGCCCGGCCCCGGCAATTGTTACGAGTCCCGAAGGTTCGGCCGAGGAGTACTTGATCTCTGATGAAACCGCTCCCGGGCCGAACACCTCCCAGCCATATGTTCCATTCGCAAGATTCAGAGTGATCTCGGAAAGGGTGGAGGACGCGTTGTACCCATCAATGACGAAGCTCCATGAACTCTTTGCGGGCAGGCCCGATTCGTTGACGTGGATCGGATAGGTCAGCGCCGAGGCGAATACCGCGATCTCTGTCAGAGGGTTCGTGGCGCTTACCGAGTAGGAACTCTCGGTGCCGGAATAGCTCCCATTCCCGCTTCCCGCCCATGCCGTGAACCGAAACTGAGGCCCAGGAGTCGCGACGAGGCGAAGGAGGGTCCCGTTGTCAACCCATTCGGGGTTGGGCGACACCGTCCCGCTTCCCAGCGGCCGCTCGCTCGTGTTCAACCAAACCTGTTCCACAAATATGACAAATAGCTCGATGCTAGCCGTGCTTAGGAGCGTGGTCCCGTTCGGCGAGCGAGCTGAGAACCGAACGTCGGCGCTCTGAGCAAATGCTGGCGGAATGGCGAAGTCGTAGCTCCCCGGGCCTACCTCGAAGTCGAGCTTCTCGCCAATCGACGAGTTTTCAGTGCCATTGAGCGAAACCGCCCATGGCAAACCCACCGGCAACCCAACGGCGACGAACTCGAGGGAAAGACCTCCGAAGACCCAGGTGTCGCCCCAGATGCGATTGGTGCTAGAAAGTCCCCCGAAGAGCACATCCTCGTCCTCCGCCGAATCGAGGGCCGCGGCGGCGTTGCACCGAGGGGCGGGAGCACCGGACTGAGATACGTTGGTCCACGTTCCGCCGGCGAATAGCCACGTAGAATTACCACACGTGCCCTGCCCTGTCCCGAAAAGCAGCACACCCGACTCTGACGGGGCACTGACGAGGACTTCCAGAATGCTCGGGGGTGGAGATGAGGGCGTTCGAACCTCACTCCAGCTCTGGTTCACGAATTCCCAGGTGTCGTTCGGCATAGCTCCGGACTGATTATCCCCAGAGAAAAGGATGACCGCGGACGCCTGAGCATCGTACGCCATTCCCGCATTCCACCTTGGTGATGGGGACACGGTGAGGCTAAGCTCGCTCCAAGATCCATCTTCCCATTCCCATGTATTGGAATAGGCGGCAAATCCGGTTCCACCGCCAAAGAGAAGTATACAGCCGCAAGGCGGATCGCCTGTCATACTCGCGGCTGTCACATACGGGGCGCTTCCCGTCGTCTCGTTCGTCCAAAATCCGTGGCAATATTGCCATGTATCGTTGTATGAACGCGAGATCCCGGTGCCCCCGAAGAGAATCACACATCCGCTGACAGGGTCAGTGGCCATCAGCGCGTCGTACCGGGCGGGCGGGGAGGCGGCTGGGAACAGCTGTACCCAGACGCCCGCGCGGAACTCCCACGTATCGTTGTAAATATCGGAAGGACCGGGGAAGCCGTCCCATCCTCCGAAGAGCACGGTATACCCATCGGCCCGGTCGTACGCCATGGCCGCATCCTCCCGAGCGGAGGGACCGATAGCAGTCAGCAGGCTTGTCCATTTTGTGGCGGAATCGGAACATGACCGCGCCCCGTCAATGAGGCACGTCGATTCCGGAGGATACGCCGAACTAATCTCATAGGATGAAGAGTGAGCTGGACCGACGGATCGCGATCCGAGCACGGGGACCGTGGCCGCATTTCGGATCTCCGAGCCCGCGCTCGCAACTACGCATTGCAGCAGCAGACAGATGATGGACGCGACCAAGACCAAACCGTAACTGTTCGCCATTCCGGTGCTCCTGATTGACAACTGTCGCGGCTGCACTGGGACCGGAGGTACAAAGTCCGGGCCGGCCTTCCCCTCTTACCGAGGGGTCCGTGCTCTCGGTGGCGGCCGAGGTCCTCTTCGCCCCCGACGACGAGGAGGACACCCAGCCTCTTACCGTCTACCCACCCGGGTGCCGTCGGATCCGCGAGTAACTCGAGCGCTCCGGGCGCCTTGAACAGGAGGTCCGCGAGCTCCGGGAGAAGAACCGACGCCTCCACGAGGAGCTCCGTCGCGACAGGGCCTGCGCCCCGATCCTCGCCGCCTCCGATCGGACCGCTGAGGCCGGCAGCATTCCCTCGAGTCGCGTCTTTTGCCGCTGGCCGGTTTACCGCGACGCCCTCCGGGAGGGAGGACAACCGGGGCACCCGGGACGGGTTCGCCCGCGTCCCGTCCCGAACGCTCCACCCCTCAAGCCGACCCTAGAGCACTGCACTGATTGCGGTTCGAGGCTCGGTGAACCGTTCGCCGACCGTCGTCGGACGATCAGCGAGCTCCCTCCGCCTCAAGCCCTCGTCTCCGACGTCGAGATCGCTCGGTACAACGGTCCGGGGTGTCGGAGGAGGGTCGAGCCCGGGTGCCCCTACCCGCCCCACCGGCAATACGGGTTCTCCCTCGTCTCCCGGGTCGTCCAGTTGCGTCTCGTGGGCTTGAGCACCGCGAAGATCGTGGACTACCTCGACGGGGCTCACGGAGTGCGCCTTTCCACCGCCTTCGAGCTGAAGATGGAGCGTTGGTCGGCCGAGTCCCTCGGCCCCCTCTACGAGACGCTGAAGGCTCAGATCCCTCACCAACCCGTCGTCCACGCCGACGATACCAAGTTTCGGGTGGGAGGTGAGAACCGCCGGCTCTGGTCGTTCTCGACCCCAGAGACGGAGGTCTATCGGATTGCCCCGAGCCGGGGCCACGACGTTGTGGAGGAGCTGCTCCACGGCGCCCGAGGGAAGATCGTCCACGATCCGCGAGGGGGTGTTCAACCGGAAGATCATTGGTGGTCGTTGATCGTGCGAGGGAGCCTGGGCACTCGAGCGGTTGATGTCGATCTACCGGACGTGCCGGAAGAGGGGGATGCAGTTCCTCAGGGTTGTCGGAGGCGCTGTCAGGATTGGCTTATCCGGACTTCGGGGCTCCCTCAGCCCCGGCAAGAACCTGACCAACTACCGTCGAGGAGCGGGCCGGTCGCTCGGGACTGATACCACGTGACGGCGTGTCGGGGTGGCGGGAGCGCCTCACCGGACGCTGCCGCGCCGGTTCTCCCGGACGCGGATCTCCTCCTCGTAGAACCGTCGGGCGAACTCCGAGTCCGCGGGTCCGATGGGGAGCGGCCCGCTTCCCGGCGCCGCGAAATAGCCGAGGAGGGCCGCGGCGCTCGCGAGCTTGACGGCGCGCGACTTGAGGCGGGGGGAGAAGGAGGGATTCGGTGTCCGCGCGAGGGTGCGTTCGGAGACCTCGCGAAGCGTCCCGTAGATCGCCGGATCGAGCTTCACGGGCCGGACCGGGAAGCGGTGGGCGACGAGCGGGTGGCGCGTCTCGATGGCGTGCACGAGCGTGAGGTGGTCGCGGATCGCCCCGGCGAGGGAGAAGTCGATCGCCCCGAGGTCGAGGCGCTCCGCGCTCGCCTCGACGGCGCGGAAGCGCTCCCGGGTCATCGGGTGGAAGCGCAGGAGCATCCGGTCCTCGAGCGCAGAGAAGTTCGGGTCATTGAACGTCGTCCAGAAGTCGGAGGGCCCGGCGGTCCGGACGTTGTAGTTGACCGAGAGGAAGGAGCGGAAGGTGTAGGGGCCGACGACGCCGAGCGTCGTCTCCCACTTCACCTCCCTCTGTTCCATGACGAGCTTGAGCGGCTCGACCATGCCGCGGTACTTGAACCAGTCATTGAACTCCGGCACGATGAAGTTGAACGTGCGGCCGGCGTAGGAGGCGCCGACGCGCAGGAACTGCACGGGCGTGATCCCGCCGCAGTAGCGGTTGCGGCCGGGGAGGCCATGCGGCGGGACCCCGGAGCGCGGGTTCCCGCGGACCATGTCGTCGATCGAGAAGGTCTTGCCGGTGCCGGGAGGGCCGAACAGGGCGAGGTGGAAACCGGTGAGGCCGGTCGGCCGCCCGGTCGGGGCGATGAGCGGAACGTCGGCGAGGGCGTACTGCTGGAGGAGGGCGATGAGCGAGTCGGCGTAGAGGGCCTCGCCGAAGAGCTCCCGGAGGTACTCGGCGAGCCGCAGGATCGAGAAGGTGCGACCGAACTCCACCGTCTCCTCGAGCCGGTGGCGGAGGAGGTCGTGGAGCGCCGCGAGGAACTCCCCGTCCATGGCGCGGATCTCCGCCGCTTCGTCCGGGACCGGCTGGAGCGCCGCCGGCGGCGGGTTCTCCCCGCGCTCGAGCTCCCCGTCGAGCAGGCTCAGGAGCTCCTCGGGGAAACGGACCTGGACCGTCCGGTCGTGCCGGCCCTCCGGGCGATCGTCGATAAGACCGCGCCGCTTCAGGCGGGCGAGCACCCGCGCGGGATCGGCGAAGACGCGCTCGTGGGCGAGGCGGGCGCGCAACGCCGAGAGCCGGAACGTCGGGACGCGGGGGGGCCCGGACCCCTCGGTCGAGCGCCCCTGAGCTTCCCGGACGAGCGCGGCGAGCACGCGGAGCAGGGGGAGCTCCTCCTCCTCGCTGTCGATGCCGCGTCCTCGGCCCGCCACGGTCGGACGGGCACCGGGCGGCCTCCCTATCGGGTTTTCCGTCGAGGCGTCGCCGGGGCGATCCCGACCGCTCCGCCCCCGGCTTCTTATCCCCCGAGGGGCCCATCCCGGTCGTGGGCCGCTCCGCCTCGGCGTACGAGCGCGAGCTCAAGGAGCTCCTGCAGGGCGAGCCCTCGGCGATCGACCGGTACGGCCGCGCCCTGCCGCCGACGGCCCGGGCCCGCCTCAAGGACAGCGCCCTGGCGCCGTTCCTCGTGGTCCGGGCGGCGGGATCCTTCGGCTTCGACCTCGTGGCGCTCCGCAGCGAGTTCGCCTTCCCGCTCGAGGTGAAGGCCTCC
>JASHUV010000048.1 GCA_030039825.1 Thermoplasmata archaeon | reverse complement strand
ATTCGTCCCAGAAGGTCGGATCTATCTGAGCGCGCCTCGGGGGGGGACGGGAGGGCTCAGGTCCTCGGCGCGCCGCACTTGGGGCAGACCGTCGCCGTCGAGTCGATGAGGGTCCCGCAATAGGCACAGGGGACCTTCACGGTCTCCCGCAAAATGACCTGGGGGGCCGGCCCGCTCGCGGCGCCGAGGCTCACCGGCGGGGGCGCCCACGGCGCCGGGGCGACCCCGATCGGGCCCGCGTGACGGGGCAAGCGAGCGCGCCGTCGGGCCGCGATCACCGCGACGACGACGACCACGACGACCAGGACGACCACGAGCCCGATCGCCGCGAGGAGGATGATGCCCGGACCCGACCCCGATCCGCCCCCGGTCGCCGGGGGGGCGGAGGTCGCGACGAGCGTGTAGCTCGCGCTCGTGACGGTGAGGGTATCGGTGTAGGTGAACCCGTTCGGGCCGTCGGAGTCCTGCTCCGTGTAGACGTAGCCGGCGACGTAGCCGGTCGCCGGGTCGAAGTACTCCTTCCAGGTGTAGGAGGCCGTGAAGACGCCGTAGGCGTCGTTGCGCTGGTAGGACCCCGTCCCGAGCGCGTAGATCGTCTCGCCGTAGCCGGTCGACGTGAGCGGCGTCGCGAAGCTCGTGTTGAGCGACTCGACGGTGAACTCGCTGTTCAACAGATAGAACGTCGACCCGACGGGCAGGGAGTTGTTCATGTAGAACCAGACGTAGGGATCGGTGTACCCGGTCTGGTTGTCGGTCCCGTTCACGTAGCGGTCGGTCTGGGCCGAGAACGTGAACGCCCCTGAGCTCGAGATGTTCTGGAAATCGCCCTGGTTGTCCGAGAACGCCTCGGTGTACTGATAGGTCGCCGACTCGGTGCCGTTCGCCGCGACGGCCCCGACCGAGATGCCGCCGTTGATGACCGTCTGGTCGGTGTAGCCGGAGTAGTTACCGAACCCGTTCGTCGTCGTGATGAGCTCGTGGTACTGGAGGTGATCACCGGCGACCGGCACGTAGTGGGCCGAGGCCGCCGGCACCGCGAGCGCGCCGAGGAGGAGCGCGACGACCGGGAGGAGCGCGAGGGGCCGCCTCATCCGCCGAACCCGCCCGCGAACCCGTGGACGTGGCCGGGATGGGCGCCTCCGATCCCGCTGAACGTCGAGTAGTACGCCCCGTGGACGATGAAGACCGGCACGAAGTAGAGGCGGCCGGCGCCGTAGGTGAACGCGACCGGCGGTGCGCGCGCGGCGGCCGTTGGGTCGAGCGCGGAGACGCTCGCGACCGCGACCCCATGGACGGCGCGGACCGCGAGGCAGATGAGCTCGCCCTCCGGGAGAGGTCCCGTGTACCGCGCGAGGTACTGGTAGGTGGTCTCCACGAGGTTCAGGGTCTCGTGGGCCTCGAGGACCGGGATCGAGGCCAGGATCGCCGCCGCCACGAGCGGATAGCCGAGGTACGCCCCGAGACCCTTCGCGAGGACAGCGAGCTTCGGCGAGGCGCTCTCGAGCGGGAGGTCCGACACCGCGAGGAAGGCGGAGGCGAGCTCGAGGTCCTCCGAGGGCCGGTAGCCCCACTGAGCGAACATCGTCCGGAGGGCGTTGAACCGGGCCGTAAGCTCGGCCGATGGCCGGTTCACGACGGCGAGGAGCGCGGCCGTCTCGTAGGACTTCGTGATCGCGAGGTAGGAGCTCAGCGCGTCGGTCGCGAACGTCCCGTCGGCCCGTTGCCCGTCGAGGAGGATCGCGGCGACCCCGAGCGCGGAGGCCTTGTCGACCCCGTCGGAGCGGGCCGCCTTCTCGAGCTCCTTCAACGCGGTGAGGCTCGCGGCCACGGGTCGCCCGGTCGCGCTCACGAGCTCCGCGGCCATCAGCCGGTTCTCGACGTTCGACGTCAGGGCGCTGAAGGCCTGGAACGCGGCGAGGAACGCGGGAACCGACGTCTCGGGGGGGATCGGCAGCTTCGCGAGCCCCACGGCGATGGCCCACAGGTAGGAGCGGTCGACGCCGCCCAGGGAGGGGGCGAGCCCCCCGTGGACCCGCGAGGCCGCGAGCGCGATCCGGGCGAGCTCCTGGTAGGTCGCCTGGGTCTGCGCCCAGTAGGCGTCGAAATCGAGATCGGAGACCCGGTACTGTCGGACCTCGAGGTCACGGAGCGCGAGGGTCCCGAGCGAGGTCAGTCCCAGGTACTGCCCCCCCACGGGTACGAGCGACTGCTGGAGCGCCGTGAGCCCGAGGAGGCGGTTGTACTCGGCCGTCTCCTGTCCGAGCTCGGCATCGAGCCCGGTCAGGGAGGATCGGTCCGCCTGCTCCTTCTCGAGGGCGCCGGCCCTCCGGGCGGCGCCCTCGAAATGGAAGAGGATGGAGGTCGTCTTCTGGCCCTCCTCGGCGAGCTGCCCCCGGAGGTCGCGCTCCCGGACCTGGTCGGCGGCGAGCTTCTCGCCGACCGCGCCCAGCCGGGCGGTGTCCTGGCCGAGCTGGGCGACGTCCGCGTTCGACATCACCGAGATCCAACCGGCCGACTGGAGCCGCGCGAGGTCGGGCGCAGCGAGGGGGGTCGTGACGGTCTTCGCTTTCAACTGGTCGAGGAACGCCGCCACGGCCGAGCAGGTCGCCATCTCAGTGGTCGAGGAGCGGAAAATCCGTATAAAGTGCTTCCTCGCCGAGAGGATTCCGCACGGTCATGACGAGTCCGTCCGGCACCTCCCGGACGCGGGCGTACGGATCCTCCCGCAGCGCCTCGCGCACCACCTCGGCGAAGTGCGCGCGCCGCCCCGTGTCCCCGCCGAACCGCCGGCGGCGCTCGGCATCGATCTGCTCGTACGCGAAGAGGAACTCGTAGAGCGAACGGAAGATCTGCTCCTCGATGCGACCGGTCACCTCCGCGAGGGGGACGGCGTCGTCCTCGAGGCCCTCGAGGTCGACGAAGTAGACCGACCCGTCGGGGGCGACGACGGCGTCCTTGTCGAGCCAGACGTCATGGAACTCGAGCCCCTGGAGTCGTTCGGTCCCCGGTTCGCGCCGGAGCGTGCGCGCGAAGAGCGTCAGGACGGGGATGACCGTCCGGACGAACTGCACCTGGAAGCGGCGCGCCGCGGCCGGCGCGCCGATCCCGAACTCGTCGAAGAGCTCCCCGACGCTCCCCCCGAGCGTCTGCCGGGCGTGGAAGTAGATCCGGGCGTTCGACGGAACGAGCCGCAGCTCTTGGACGAACCTCCCCCGGTAGCGCCGGTACCAGGCGATCGAGCGGCACCGGGCCTCGAGGGGACGGGGGAAGAGCGTCACGCCGACGACCGGGGCGATCCGAAATCCGGCGATCGAGGTCCCCTGCGCCCTCTGCGAGACCGCGAGCGCAGTGGCGGCATGCTCGAGGCCCTGGCCGCCGTAGGGCGAGCCCCGCAACCAGAGCTCCCCGGTCACCAGCCGGTCGGAGCCGAGGTGGGGCGCCGCGCGGAGGCGCCGACGGACCTCCCCGTCGTCGGAGGCGTCGGCGCCCTCGAACCGGTCCAGCGGACGGTGGGAGAGGGGCGAGACCGTCGCCCCGATGCCCTTGACGGAGAGATAGAACGGCCGGCCGTGGATCGACGCGACCGGATCCGGCAGGATCGCCCCCCGGTTGTCGTCCTCGATGAACTCGCGATCGCTCCCGTCGGGATCGTCGGCCAGGGCCGACATCGGCGTCGGTAGCCAGAGCCGCTTGAGCGCGTCGGGGATCGCGAGGGCGAGCGAGGGGTTCGGGATCATCTCGGCGCGGAACGGCGTCAGCCGGACCGGCGGTCCACGGAGCCGGCGGGGCCGGCCGGCGGGCACCGCGTCGGAGGTCGAGCCCACCCTCGGACCGAGCCGCGGGCCGCCTTAAGGGACGCCCGCCAGCGGCCGCGCCCGCCCGAGGGCCGGCGCCTCGACCCGTTCCCGCTCCGCTCGGGCCGCCATCGCTCCCCTTGGGACGGAGCGTGCGCTCGCCGTCGCGCGGGTCAGGGGGGCGGGAGGAGGAATCGCAACTGACGGACGAGGTCACGCCGTACTCGGGAACCGGTGCCGTGCAGGATGGTCTCGACCACGGCCCCGGCGAGCAGCGCGAGCACGATCTCCGCGACCGTCTCCGGGTCTCGGAGGGGTCGGATGCGGCCCCTCTCCCCGAGCTCCCGAAGGAACTCCGTCATCGCCCGTCGATCCTCTCGAGCGTCGACCTCCAGGGTGGCGCGGAGCGTCCGGTCGCCTGCGGCCTCGCCGAGGAGCTCGATCCAGATGCCCGGATCGACCTTCCCGGTCAGCACCTCGTCGACGGACCCCGCGATCCCCTCGGCGACGTCCCCGCTCAAGAGGAGGCGCCTCCACAGGTCGAGAACGGCGTCCCGCGACTGGCGCTGGAGCTCGGCGAGGAGCTCCGACTTCGTCCGAAAGTACAGGTAGAGCGCGCCCTTGCTGACGCCGATCTCCCGCGCGATGTCGGCCATCGTGGTGGCGCGGAAGCCCTTCCGCCGGAAGACCGTCTGGGCCGCGACGACGATCCGTTCTCGCGCCTGGTCCCGATACCCCGCGACGACCTTCGGCACGCCGGCCCTTCCCCCGCGTTGCCAGCGTGCCCGGGCTCAAATGGCCTTCGGCCGGCGGTATGACCGCTAGACTTATTACTGACCCACGGTTAGTTCGGGACGGTCGGGCCGACCGACCTCGAGCCCCATGAGCGCGTCGTCGCCACCGAACGTGCCGAGCGTCCCCGCCGGTCCGACCGAGGTCACCTTCGCGAGCGCCCGGGGGCTCTCCCCGATCCTCGTGCTGACGGGGATCTTCTTCGCGATTCTGATGGGATCGATGGACTCGCTCGTCGTGGCGACGGTCCTCCCCACGATCGCCCGTCAGCTCGACGCCGCGGACGGGGTGACGTTCGTCGTCAGCGCCTACCTGATCGCCTCGACGATCGCGATCCCCGTGTTCGCCCGATGGTCGGACATCGGCAGCCGCCGGAACGTCTTCCTCATCGGGGTGGCGATCTTCCTCGCGGGATCGGCGCTCGCCGGGCTCAGCGAGAACCTCGCCGAGCTCATCGTCTTCCGCGCCGTCCAGGGTTTCGGCGGCGGCGGTGTCTTCCCCGTCGCCCTCGCGATGGTCGCGGTGATGTTCCCGCCGGCCGACCGCTCCCGGGTGACCGGGGCGCTCTCCGGCGCCGCGGGCATCGCGATCGTCCTGGGGCCGCTCGTGGGAAGCTACATCGTCTCGGTGACGACGTGGCGGTGGGTCTTCTACATCAATCTGCCCTTCGGGGTCCTCGCCCTCGTCGTCCTCGCGCTCGCCGTCGGCCCGTTGACCGCCCCTGAGCGGGGTCGGTTCGACACGGTCGGGGGCGCCCTGCTCTCCGGATGGGTCGGGGCGCTCATGCTCGCCGTCGTCCAGGTCGCCGACGCGGGCTGGGCGTGGGCCGACCCCCGGGTGATCGGGCTCCTTCTCGGGAGCGCCGTCCTGTTCGTGGGCTTCCTCCGGCGGGAGCTTCGGACCGCCGAGCCGCTCGTGCCCCTCCGGCTCTTCCGGCAGCGGATGATCGCCGCGGGGAGCGGCGTCTACCTCTTTACCGGAGTGGTGTTCAATTCGCTCATCACCTTCCTGTCGGTCTTCGTCGGCCTCACGCTTCGGGGAGGCGGCCCGGGCGCGACGAGCGATGTCCGGGACATGCTCTACTTCCTCGCCGTCCCGCTCGTGATCGGCGCGGTCCTGGGCGGTCAGCTCCTGCTCCGTGTCTCCTACCGCGGGCTCGTCGCCCCGAGCCTGGCCCTCTCCGGGTTCGTCGGCCTCCTGCTCGGCGGGGTCACACCGACGACGCCGCTCTGGGTGCTCGGGGCGGGATTCGTTCCGATCGGCGGCCTCGCGCTCCCGCTCATGCTCGTGGGGTTCGGCCTGGGCCTCAGCCTCTCGGGCGTCACGATCGCGGTCCAGAACGAGGCCCCCCGCGCGGAGCTCGGCGGGGCGATCGGGCTCACGCGCTTCCTCCAGAGCCTCGGCGGCGCGGTGGGCCTCTCGCTCCTGACGGCGTTCGGCGCGTGGCGCGACGCCGTCCTGAGCGCCGGAGCGACCGGCCCGGCGGCCCGAGAGGCCGCGATGGCGACGACCGACGGCGAGATCTTCCTCCTTCTCGCGGGCTGCACGCTCGTCGCCCTCCTCTTCTCCGCCTTCTTCCGGGGCCGCGTCCCGCTCGATGGGACGGGGTCGGGCGACCCGGACGACGCCCCTCCGACGGCGCCCAACGGCCCCGGCGCGGCCGGGGGCCGGGGCGCCGCGGCCGCCCGTCCGGACGGCCCGTAGGGTACGCCGCCTTGGCCCGAGCTCGGGCTATATCGGAACCGGCCGTCCGTCGATCTCCACCGAGCCACCGGCGCAGATCGCGAAGCCGAAGAACGACGACGTGTTGCGGCCGCCGGCGTACTTGTTCCCTCCGACCGAGACCATCACCGCCCCGCGCTCGATGTCCTCGACCTGCGGGGTGTTGTGGAGCTCGGGGTTGAGGCCGATCCTCAGCATCCCGGGTCGGTCCCGTCCCTTTCCGCCCTTCGCGTACGGCCGGTCGAACCGCTCGGCGCCGACGTCGAAGCTCCGCTCGGTGAGCTTACCGTGCCGGAAATGGAAGACGCCCCCCGTGGCGATCCCGTCGTCGAAGTAGTTGGTCCGGTTGGCGACGAAGGTCCCGTCCGCGACCGACTCGTCGAGCGAGGTCCCGACGACCCCGCCCGGGACGGTCATCAGCCGGTCGTAGCGCCCGAGCCGGGAGGCCGGACGCGGCGACGCGGTGTACTGTCGCACCGCCCGGTGCGCGAGGCCGACGGTCAGGTCGGTCCCGTTCGGGTGCCGGATCCGGAGGCGCGAGCCCTTCGAGAGGGCGGTCGCGATCGGGGCGGCGGCCCTCGCGAGGCGCGTCGGGTCGACGAGGGTCGCGCGAACGAGCTGGTCGGTCCACGCCGCCTCGTCCACGCCGTACGCCGCGGCGAGGGAGGGGTACGGTCGACCGATCTCGAGCCGCGCGCCGCGGAGCTTGGCCGCGTTCGCCACCGCGTACCAGCGTTCGTTCCAACCGAAGAGGTCCTTCTGGGTCTTGTCCGGCAGGGCGTTCAACCGGAGGCGGTCCCCGGGCCCCCACATGTGGACGTAGACGTCCGAGGCCCGCAGCGCCGCCCATTCCTGCCGCCCGATCGTACCGACGGCCTTCGCCTCGCCGGCCTCCACGGCGTCCCAGTACCCATGTTCGTCGTCGTAGACGACCATCGGGGAGGCGCCGAGACGGCGCGCCTCCCGGAGGAACGCCGTCGCCCAGGGGAGGGTGTGGGTCCACGCCTCGACGATGAGCCGCTCGCCGCGTCGGAGCTTGAGGTTCCTTGTCAGCACCGACCGGGCGAGGTCGGCGCGCGTCGTCTCGGTGACCGCGGGGCCGGACATGATGGCGGGAGTCCTCCGACGTATTTGGGCGGAGGGGCCGGCCCGAACCCGCCCGGTCGCGACGGGCGACCTACTTCGATGGCGGGGAAGGAGTCGGCGTCCGGCCCGCGCGGGACCGCCGTACGATGAGCCCCGATCCGACGACCGCCACGACGAAGAGACCGGCGATGCCGGCCCAGAACCACGTCGGCGGCGGCGCGCTCGCGGAGCTCGTCGAGGAGCCGTTCGTCCCCGACGTCCCGCCCGGGCTCGAGGCGGACGTCACGGTCACGCTCATCGTCGCCTCCGCGCTCCGGCCGAACGAGTCGTTCGCCCAGAGCTCGACCGTATAGGTCCCGATCACCGAGAACGTGTGGTACGGGGCGACCTCGGTGCTCTTCGGCGTCCCGTCGCCGAACGACCAGGTGTACTCGTAGGGGGCGACCCCGCCGGTGACGGCGGCGGAGAAGGCGTCGGAGAGTCCCATCGTCGGTTTCGCCGAGGAGGCCACCAGGTGGACCACCGGGTCCGCCACCACGGTCACGTCGGCCCAGCCGGTCGTGACGACCCCCGCGTGATCGGTCATCGTCAGCTCGACCCGGTAGGTCCCGGACCGGGCGTAGGAATGCGAAACGTTCGCGCCGGAGGTCGTGTTGCCGTCACCGAACGACCATTCGTAGGCGTACGGCGCAACGCCCGGCGCGGTGAGGTTCGGACCGAACGCGATCTCGGTCCCCGGGTCGACGAGGGTGGGGGTGGCGACCACCCCGACGGCCGGGCCGGCCGTGACCGTCACGGCCACCGCGGCGCCGGTCGTCGCCGTCGCGCCGACGGCGTCGGTCAGCGTGGCCGAGACCTCGAAGGTCCCCGGGTGGGCGAAGACATGGGAGACCTCGAAGCTTGCGTTCGAGCCGGTGACCACCTCGAAGGTGCCGTCGCCGAAGGTCACGGTGAGCACGTAGGGCGCCGTGCCGTAGTACGGCGCGAAGGAGAAGCCCAGGGACTCACCCGCCTCGCCCGTCGACGCGGAGGCCCCGACCTCCACGATCGGAGGGAACTCGTAGGCCCAGGTGTCCGAGAAGAGCTGGGTCGTATTGCCGCCCCCGACGAGGATCGGCGTCGTGCCGGTCCCGTCGAGCGCGAGCCCGAAGGAGTCCCGGGCCGGGGGGACGCGCCCGGCGACATCTTCGTCCACGCGCCGTCGGAGAAGACCCAGGTGTTGTTGATCTCCGCCGAGCCGGACCAGCCGTCGATGAGGAGGACCCCGGACTGACCGGGGTCCGCGACCAGCGTATCGTACTCCCTCGCGGACGGCGCCGTCGGGGTGTCGACGGGCCACCATTGTCCTGAGTAGAGCTCCCAGGTCGCGTCGTCGATGGCGCCGGTCACCTCGAAGCCGCCGAACTGGACGAGGTCGCCGCTCGAGGCATCGTAGGCCATCGAGGTGAAGACGATCTCCGGCGGGGCGATCGAGGACGTGGTCATCGGGACCCAGCCGGATCCCCCCTCCCATATCCAGGTGTTGTTGATGTAGCCGACCGAGGGGCTGTACCCGCCGAAGAGGACCGATCCGTTCTCCTCCGGCTGAGGATCGAACGCCATGGCCGCGCCGTAGCGTGCCGGCGGGGCGACGCTGTAGTAGGTCACGTTCGTCCACGATCCGTTCTGGAAGAGCCACGTGTCGTTGTAGGTGATGTAGCCGTAGGCGCCGCCGAAGAGGAGCACCCCGCGCATGTTGGCGTCGTAGTCCATGCTCGCGAAGGCGCGGGCCGGAGGGGCGTCCCGGGAATCGGTCACGTTCGTCCACCGGCCCGTGGCGAAGGTCCACGTCTGGTTGCTCTCGAGCGAGCAGTTCCCGTCAAGGCAACCCCCGAAGTAGACCGTCTCGTTGTCGAGCGGGTCGTACGCCGAGCTCCCGTAGACCGACTCGGGGGGCGAGGCGCCGCTCTCGGTCGACGTGACGTTGATCCACGTCGGCTGCGGCGGCGGGGGGATCCGGATGGCCGGGGAGATCCCGCCGAGGTGAGGGTCGCGCGCGGCGGACGGACCGTCCGGAGCCGATCGCGGCCCGGGGAGCGGCGCCCCCGCCGGCGTCGCGTGGGTGATCGCCGCGCTGGCCGGCGCCGCCACGAGCAGAACGAGCCCGAGAAGGAGGGTCCGAGAGGCCGCGCGCTCGAGGGACGACGACCACGCCACCATCTCCCCGCCTCATCCCCCCGACGGCGGCGCGGACGGCGGCGGGGGCGGGGGGCTCGGAGGGGTGACGGAGGTCGCGGCGGGGGTCGGCGGGGCGGGCTTGCGGGGTCGCACCGCGATCGCGAGGACCGCCAGGAGGACCACCACCCCGAGGCCGACGAGCCCGAGGATCAGCGAGTAGTTCGGCGAGGAGGAGGAGGTGTGCGCCGGCGTCGGCGAGGGGGTGGTCGTCTTCGGCGTCGAGGCGGCGGGCCCCGGGGCCGGAGGGAGCGAGGAGCCGATCTCGGTGAGGGCCAGCGCGAGGATCGGGTCGCTCGCGTTGCCGCCCGTGCGCTCGAGCGCGTAGACGAGGATCGCGCCCGCCGACTGGGCCAGACCGAACTGGGTCACACCGGTCTCGTTGACGGTCGGAAGGTCCGTGAACGTCCCGCCGGTCTCGCTCCACGCGTCGAGCCCCCCGGCGGTGCGGACGAGGACGTAGGTGGAATTCCCGCCGGCGATCGCCTCCGCCTCGGCCGCGTCGACCGGGACGGCCTGGCTCGCGATCGCGGCGCCCGTCGACGCGTCCGCGAGCACGACCTCCGAGGCGGTCGAGGTACGGTAGAGCAGGACCAGCGTGGACGCGGAGCCCTCGGCGTACGCCGCGGACACGAGGTGGGCGTCCGCGGGGGCCGCGTCGTCGATCGGGGTGAGGGTTCCCGTGCTTACGTTGTAGAGCGAGTAGTTCCCCCCGAGGGTCTCGACGACGGCCTCGCCGGTCGCGGCCCGGAAGGAGACGATCTCGGACAGCCCGCTCGTCGAGGTGTTCGTTCGGACCGCCGCACTCGTGAGGTTGTAGGTGACGAGCCGCTCGGAACTGGTGGCCGCGATCAACGGGTTCGCGGCGACGAGCTCGAGCACGCTGCCGCCGGCGCCCTGCGCGTCGACCTGGTACGACTCCGAGAATCCCGAGGTGCTGAACGTCTCGATCGGCCCCCACGTCCCGTTCGCGGGGTCGTAGCGCGCCCCCTGGAGCGCGAGGGAGGTGAGGTCGAGCGGGCTCGCGTCGCCCGCCTCGCCCGTCGGGAGCGCCTCCCAGAGCACGAAGACGCCCCCACCGGCGAGCGCCGTCGCTTCCGGGGCGGCGATGAGGTACCGCGAATCGTTCGGCGCGGGGATCGGCCGGGCGGCGTTCGTGCTCGAGTTGATCGAGAGCCCCGAGAGGCCGAGGCCGCTCGTCACGGGATCGCTCGTGTTGTCGTTCGTGTAGAAGAGGTCAGAGCCCCACACGGTGGAGGCCGCGGCGACGGAGGTGTACGGATAGATGTCCGAGACGGCGGGTCCCTGCGACGCGGCGGGGTTCCAGACCACGGCGTCGTAGTCCGGCCCCTCGTAGTATCGCGCGTGGGGTCCCCAGGTCGTTCCGTTGTTGTTGTAGGTCGCCGAGCCGAAGTCGGGTCGAGGCGCCGCCGGCGCGAGCGGGGGGTCCCAGGAATAGATCGTGCCGCTCACGATGTCCCAGGAGTCCGACCAGAACAGGAAGGAGGCCGTGGCGAAGATCGACCCGTTGACCCAACCGGCCCCGATCGAGAAGGACGGGGAGAGCGTCATGGAGAGCGCGACCGAGATTCCGGCGCCGAGCCCGACGGACGCGATCCCAATGCCGAAGTCGACCGACGCCGAGAGGGCGAGGGTGAAGACGCCGAGGATCTTCTGGACCATGATGTCGATGCCGGGGATGAGGTCGGTGCCCCCCGGTTGCGTCGGCGCGAGGATGAGGGTCAGCGCGAAGGAGGCGGAGACGGTCACGTCGAGGTAGAAGCCGACCGAGATGCCGAGGATGCTGAACCCGTAGATCGGGACCGACGCCGAGAGGCTCGCCGCGATGGAGAGCGTCGCGGACGCGCTCACCCACTGGACCGTGGAGCCCGCGACATCGAAGGTGCCGGTCAGGGTGACGTTGATCATGAAATCGAGCGAGGCGGGCCCGATGTCGATCGAGGGGGTCGACACCGGTAAGGTCGCGGAGATCGAGAGGAGACCCTGGGAGTTCATCGAGAAGACCGTCGTCATCGAGGGGATGACGTCGTAGGCGCCCCCGAGGAGCTCGACCGGTAACGAGAAGTCCGTGCTATCGGCCAGGTTCCACGCGTAGGACTCGTTGATCGTGAACGTTCGGTTCCACGGGCCCCGGCCCCCCGTATTGATGGTCTGGTTGGCGCCGGAATAGGAGACCAGGCTCGAGAGCCAGCTCGGGAAGGTGACGACCGAGACCGTGTAGCTCACGTTCTGGCTCCAGTTCGAGTCGAAGAACGCCTCGACGTGCAGCGTCGCATCGTTCGGGACGTTCGCCATCGGGACCGAGGCGTTCCACCACTTCGAGTTGAACGACTGCTTGTCGAAGTGCACGCTCCTCCCGGCGATCGACGCCACGACGCTCGTCGGCGGACCGTCCGCGACCTCCGCGTACAGGCCGAAGGTGTCGCTGAAGTCGATCCCGGAATAGAAGACGCTCACGTACTCCGAGTACAGGGCGATCGATTCGGGCGGGAGGATGCTGACCGTCCAGTTCGAGGTGGCCGTGGGATGCGAGGAGTTCCCCTCGTCGGTGATCGTGAGCGTGACGCGGTAGACGTTGAACGCCTTCGGGTTCGGCACGCAGTTGAAGTTCCAGGTCCCGTTGTCGGGGAGCGCGGCGTTCGTGTCGGCCTGCAGGGTCGTGCAGGCGGCGTTCCCGGAGAGCTTGTTCGTGTTGCGGAGGCCGACGACGTCGAGCTTGTAGTCGAGCTCCCCGGTGCCGCCGTAGCCCAGGATCGAGAACGTCGTGCTCCCGAGGAGGAGCTGTCCGGGCTGGGTCACGATCTCGAGCGGACCGGTGAGCTTCGCGTACACGACCTCGTAGAATCGCCAGGTCGCGTTGAGGAGCCCGTCGTTGGACCCGAGCCCGCCGAAGATCTCGAAGTAGTCGTCCGTGTAGTCGCTCGCGTAGCCCATGTAGGCCCGGGCCGGAGGGCCCGCCGGCTTGCTCGCGTTGTTCCAGGTGAACCCGCCGCCGCCGTTGGGGACGTCGTAGGTCCAGGAGTCGTTGAGGAAGGACTCACTCGTGCTGCAGCCCCCCGAGATCGCTTGGGTGCCGTACCCGCCGTAGACGACGAACCGGTTGTTCTTCGGGCTCCATCCGAGGGCCGCCCCCACCCGCCCGCACGGGGGATACTGGGACGGGGTGGACCCCGTGGCCGGGGTCGGCGACGCGTTCGAGGCGTTGGAGGCCCCCGCCGGGGTCGGCGGCGGACAGTCGTTGTTGTAGCCGTACTGGGCCGTCCACGCCCCCTTGTAGTACCAGGCGGCGACCGCCCCGAACGAGGCCCCGACGACCGGATCGCACGGGTTCTGGATGACCTCGCTCGCCGTCGCGCCGCCGAACATCATCACGTAGCCGTCCGGGGCGTACGCGATCGCCGCGCTGTATCGGCCCTCCGGATACGTGGTGAGCGAGGAGGAGAGGTTGGTCCAGTCGCCGTCCGAGTACTTCCACGTGTCCGAGAGAGCGGTCCCGGCGGTGTCGAGCCCCCCGAAGAGGAGGACGTAGTCGTCCGAGGGATCGTAGGTCATCGCCATGTCGAAGCGCGCGGACGGGCTCGTGGCCGCCGCCGACGTGACGTTCGTCCAAGTGTCGTTCTCGAACATCCACGTGTCGCTGTAGGCGACCGTGTGACCGACCGGGAATCCGGCCACGATGATCTCCCCTCCGAACAGGATCATCGCTCCCAGGTCCGCGTCGTAGGCGAGCCCGGCCCCGGCCCGCGGCGATGGGCAGGTCGTCGCCGTGCAGTCGGCGGCGGGGACGAGATCGGTCCAATGCCCGTTCGCGTATCCCCATGTGTCCTGCTCGTAGAGGTCGGCCCCGGACGGGGTCTGAACGTACCCGCCGAAGAGGACGACCTCGTGGCCGTTCGGGTAGTACGCCTCGGCGGGCAGCTCGCGTTCGTACGGGTTGGCGGCCCCCTTCGGAGGCGTGATGTTCGTCCAGGAGGACGGCTCGCCCGCGAGCGGGACGGGGGCCGCCTCGGCCGACCCCGTCCCCGAGCCCGAGGTGCAGGTCGCCACGGCGCCGGAGAGGCAGAGCTCCGTCCCGGTGATCCCCGACGGCGCCGACTCCTCGGGAGACCGCGCCCGCGCGGAGTAGGTTCCGAGCGGCCGGGCGACGACCACGGTGGACGAGCTCGGGACTCCCGGACCGGCCGGTCGTTCGGCGACCGACGTTCCAGAGGTCGGTACCCCCCAGAGGACGAACAGCAGGGAGATCGTGATCGCCAGCGCGGCGGCGATCGCCCCCGAGGGGCGACCTTCACCGGTTAGGCGGAGGACCGAACGGATCATTCGCTCGAGCGAGCCGGGGGAGGAACGCTCGGTGTATAGACTTGGCGATTTTCGCCGCTCCGCCCGGTCGGGCGTCCGTTCGCTCGCGCGCCGAGGGAGTGAGGGGCGTCGGTCCGAGGTCACCTCGCGGCGCGGCGCGCGACGTCCGGTCCCGCGCGAGGCTTTTACGAACGTCGCCGTTCCCTCGACGATCGGGGATGGTCGACTACGCTTCGGATGAGGTCATGCCGTTCCCGCGGGAGCGCATCTGGCAGCTCCTCGACGACCACCTCGACGAAGAGAAGGTCGCCCGGATCCACCCTCGGATCACGCGACAGTCGACCGTCTCTCGGGACGCGAGCTCGATCGTCCTCGCGCGGAGCATCGACGCCCGAGGGCGGCTCCTCCGGTCGCGGTGGCGGATCACCGCACGGCCGCCCGATACCTACCGATGGGAGATCTTGGAAGGTGAGGGCCCGTACGCCACGGGCAGCTGGATGGAGAGTTCCTACACCGAGGAGGCCCGCGGGACCCGGGTCCGGTCGGAAGGGCGGCTCAGGCTCACGGTCGTCCCGTTCCTCCTTCCCCAGGGTCCCGTAATCCGGCGAGTCCTCGACTCGATCGATGCCGAGGACCGACGATACCTCGGGACGTGATCGCCCTCCGCCGCGGGGCGTCCGCCGGACGCGCCCTCGGAGCGGTTCGGCGCGCACCACTCACCCGCACCTCCGGATCCGGCCCGATCGCGAAGCGCCACCCCCTCAGCGCGGCGTCCCTCGGCGCCGCTCGTGACCCCGGCGCCCCCGGAGTCCTCCCGCCGGAACGTGGTACACCCCGATCTCACGAGGGGAACGGGATTACCGATCCAACGTTCGAGTCCGCGATCTCAGCGGACGATCGCCCTTGTCCCACGCCTCCGGGCTCGGATCACCTTTTCCGTAAACGAGCTCGAGGTACTCACACTCCGGGCAACGGTAGCCCTTCAGCCAGGGGTTGCGGCCAACGGAGCTTCTCAAGCGCGAGACCGTGCTGCCCGGCCGTTCGGCGGATTCGCCGGGATCGGACCACGTCAGATCCACCCGTGAACGTGATCCGCCCAAACCAGCGAAGCCGACCACGAGGAACCCGGGTTCCATCGGGAACCCGCACCTTGGGCAGGGCGGACCGGAAACCACCGCGCGAGCGGTCTCGGTCAATGGACTCCGATCCGGCCCCAGGTTCGGCACCCCTCGGCTCGGAAGGTTCGGGAGCCCATGACCCCTTCCCCACACGGTCCTCGATCCCGGGAGACCGCCCTCCGGGAATTCCTCGGATCGAGCCCGGAGCGCCGAAGCGCCCGGCCCGGGAGCATGGCGCTTCGGGGTCGACGGGCGTCCCGACCAGGGTCACCTGGTCGCCCTCGATATCCTCGGGGTCGGAGACGGGCTCGCGGGGGGTGGCTCCGGGTTCGCGCTCCGACGGGCGCGGACGAGGGCCGAGGGGACGGGTCCCCCTTCGGGTCCGGAATGGAGGTTCGCTACGATTTCCGCGGTTCGTACTGCAGGCCGAGCACTCCCGACTTGAACGGGGTGACCTTGACGAGCTTCAGGCGGAGCCGCTCGGCCTGGTCCGGGAAGAGGGAGCGCCCCGAGCCGAGCAGGATCGGCTCGACCCGGAGCCGAAAATCGTCGACGAGCCCCGCCCGGACGATCGCGGAGACGATCGATCCGCTCCCGACGATCTGGATGTCCTTTCCCGGGCCGTCCTTGAGGCGGGCGATCTCCCTCACCGGATCCG
>JASHUV010000047.1 GCA_030039825.1 Thermoplasmata archaeon | reverse complement strand
CGGGGGCGGCGCCGGCGCGGTCCAGTTCGGGATGGCGTTCGCGAAGCCCCGCGCCGAGGACCGCGTCGTCGCGGTCGACGGCTTCTCCCTCGTGGTCGACCCCGGCAGCCTCGCCCTCGTCGACGGGGCCGTCATCGACTACGTCGAGACGCTCTCGGAGTCCGGCTTCAAGATCACGAACCCGACCCTTCCCGAGCCCGACGCGGCCGGCAAGGCCGGCGGGTGCGGCTCCTGCGGTTCCAGCGAGGCGAACGGCGGGGGCTGCGGCTGCGGCTGCGGCGCCTGACGGGACCCCCGCCGCGACGACGGCCGGGTCGCCCCTTCGACGGTAAATAGGCCGCCCCCGATGGGGCGGGCTCACCCTCCATGGCCGACCTCGCGTTGCGGGCGGAGAACGTCCGGAAGGTCTACGATCGTCGCGGGGCGCCGCCGACGACCGCCCTCCAGGGGGTCTCCCTCGTCGTCCGGCCGGGCGAGCGGGTCGCCCTCCTGGGGCGGAACGGCGCCGGCAAGACGACCTTCCTCAAGATCGCCGCCACGCTCCTCGCGCCGACCTCCGGGAGCGTCGAGGTCTTCGGCGTCGACGTCGACCGGCGCCCGGAGGAGGTCCGGCCCCTCATCGCCGTCGTCCCGCAGGAAGGGAAGCCGTTCTTCCACCTGACCCCGCGGGAGCAGGTGTACACCTACCTCCTCGCGCGGGGCTTCGCCCGGGCCGAGGCGAAGCGCCGGACCGACGACGCCCTCGCGCAGATGGCCCTCGAGGAGGTCGCGGATCGCCTCTCGGTGACCCTCTCCGGCGGCCAGCGTCAACGGACGATGGTCGCCACCGTCATCGCGACGGAGGCCCCGCTCCTCTTCCTCGACGAACCGACGATCGGGATGGACCCGTTCGCCCGCCGGGCGGTCTGGGCGTCCCTGCGCACGCTCTCGAAGAAGGGCTCGACGATCCTCCTGACGACCCACTACCTCGACGAGGCCGAAGCGCTCTCCGACCGGCTCTACATCATCGAGCACGGCAAGGTCCTCGTCGACGGGACCGCCCAGTCCCTGAAGCGCGACACCGGAGGTTCGCTGAGGGTCTCGATCGCGGGGGGCGCGGGACTCTCCGGCTCGTTCGCCTCCTTCGGCCGGACGTTCCCGGAAGCCGGCGCCCTCGACGTGATCACGACCCCCGAGCGCCTCCCGGAGCTGCTCGCCGTCGCGGTCCGGCTCGGGCTCTCGACGACGGTGGGGCCCGTCACCCTCGAGGAGGCGTTCCTGAGGGTCGTCGGCCGGTCGATCGACGAGGACACGTAACGATGGCCTCCTCGGGCGCGTTCCGGGGCGTCGGCGCCTTCTCCTACACGGAGTTCTACGTCCAGGCCCACGAGTACCTGTCGATCGCGACGAGCCTCGTCGTGCAGGTCATCCTCCTGATCTTCGTCCGGATCCTCGCCCCGGACCTCCTCGGGGTCGCCCTCCTCGGGTCGATCCTCTTCTCGGTCTTCGCGCTCGGGCAGAGGGTCCAGAACGAGGCGGCGTACATCCGCATCGACCACAAGCTGAACGAGCTCTACCTCGCCTCGCCGCTCGCGCCGGAATCGTACTTCGTGGGCTTCTCCGTCGGCATCCTCGCGGCCTACCTGCTGCCGATCGCCGCGCTCGTCGTCGCGACGGTCCTCCTCGTCGGCATGACGGCGTTCACGGCCGCGGTCCTCGTCGCGGCCGCCGCCGCGATCTGGGTCATCACCTGCTCGATCGGCTACATCGTCTCGACGCTCTTCCGCGACATGCGCGCGATCTGGCCGTACGCGTCGTTGTTCTACAATCTCTTCGGCGTCCTGCCGCCGGTCTTCTACCCGATCGGGCTCCTGTCCGGCTCGCTACGGACCGCGGCGCTCCTCGTTCCGCCGAGCGCGGCGGCGGCGATCGTGCAGTGGTCCGTCCACCCCTCGGTCCTCGCCCCGGGGGAGCTCCTGCTCGCCGCCCTCGCCCTCGCCGTCGAGTCCGTCGCGCTGTTCGCGCTCGGCGTCGTCTGGTCGCGACGCTCGGCGCGGGAGAGCTAGTCGATGGCGACGGCCACCGCGACCCTGCCCGCGGCGCCGAGGACCGGACGCCTCCTGCCCGCCTTCGCGCTGATCGGGTGGCGGTGGATCAGTCGGAACCCCGCGGCGGCGATCGCCCCGATCCTCCTCCCGTTCATCTTCCTCGCCTTCCTGAGGCTGATCGCGCCGCAGACCCTCTTCCCGCTGCAGGTCGTCGGCGCGATGCTCTTCACGACGCAGAACATCGGCAGCTGGGTCCTCGGCGACTCCGCCTCCTGGCGGATCGAGTCGGCCCTCCAGGACCTGTTCGTCGCCTCGCCGCTCGGGAAGGTCCGCTACCTCGTGGGGATCGCGCTCTCGAACTTCATCCCCGCGGCGCCGGCCCTCGTCGTCCTCTCGATCCTCCTCGTGCTCGTCGCGCCGCCGTTCCCGATCGTCGCCTGGCTCGTCCTCGCCGGCGCCATCATCGTCCTGTGGCTCCTCTTCTCCTCGATCGGCGTCGCGATCTCGAGCCGCCTCACGAGCCAGCGGGAGATCTGGCCGGTCGGGAACCTCTTCTTCACCCTCCTCGGGATGATGGCGCCGCTCTACTACCCGCTCTCCTACCTCCCGCCGGTCTGGCGCTCCGCGGCCCACTTCCTGCCGACGACCTACGCCGCGCTCCTCGTCCAGGGGGCGTTCGGCTTCGTGCCGGCCTCGCCGACGACGATGATCGAGTACGGCCTCCTGCTCGTCGCGTCGGCCGTCGTCCTGGCCTCGATCGCGCTCTCCCTCTACCGGTGGCGGGAACGGTGATCCCACCCTCCGTCGCCCTCGTGTCAGGGGCAACCGCTAAACGGGGCGCGGCGTTGGAACGGCCAGTGATCCGTCGATCCGACTCCGTGCGCGTCGATCCTCCCCCGTGGGCGCGGAGCCCCCGGAGGCGTCTCCCTCTCCTTCCCGATCGGCCGAGACGGGAGGGTTAGAACGGCGACCATCATGGGAAACAACGAGTTCGACGAGATCCTGAGCGCCCTTGACCGAGAGACGGCCCGGATCCGGGTCCGCGCCGAGCCCCGCCGGTACAACAAGCCGGCGACGGTGATCGGCGGATTCCCCCCCGGGGTCGACCTCGAGGAGCTCGCGCGGTCGCTCAAGAACCGGCTCGCCACCGGCGGCTCGGTCGTCGACGGGGAGGTCTACCTCCAGGGCGACCACCGCGCGCGGATCCGCGAGGAGCTCGGCCGCCTCGGGTTCGATCCGGAGACCGTCGAGGTCTCGAACGCCCAGCTCCCCAAGCGGGGCCGGCGCGGATAGCGCGAGGCGGGTCACGCCCCCCGCGGGCCGGGCCTCGCACCGCTCCGCCCTTATGACGGGCGCCGCGTTCCGGGGGGTCGCGGGCGACGCCGGCCCGACCGGAAGGGCGGTGAGGAGCTCGGAACGACGCGCCCCCGCTCGGTGCCGCGCTCGACAAGGGCGGGCCGTCGGGGCCGCTCTCTTCGTCGCCCTTCTGATGGCCCTCACCGTCCCCCTCGGCACCGGACGCCCGATCGTCGGGACGAATTCGCCCGCGGGCCGGCTCGTCGCGGGCGGCGCGCGCCCGACGGCCGTCGGATGGTCGCCCGGGGTGCCCCGAGGCTCGCTGAGCGGGGGCGAGAGCACGCTCTTCGTGACGCCGAACGCCTCGGGGTTGCTCCCGAACGAGGGGATCGAGATGAACCTCACCGGGTTCACGTCGCGCTCCCTCGATGCCCGCTCCTCCTTCCAGGTCGCCATCGAGGAGACGATCGGAAGCTTCGAGGCCGTCGTCGGGGTGTTCGAGAACGGCTCGTTCGGCCCGGCCGGATTCTTCGAGGTCTTCGCGACCGCCGGGGACCGGGAGATCGCGCTCGACTACGGGACGCCTTCCGTCCTGGTCCCCGGGAGCGCCTACTGCTTCCGGCTCTCGGCGACCTCGGCGACGAACTGGAGCGTGACGGTGAACGGGGCGCCGTTCGCGTCCCCGGCCGAGGGCGGAACGTTCGATTTCGGGACGAACGAGGCGACGAGCGCGGGGGGCCTCGCGTTCTCGGAGGTGGCGCTCTACTCCGATGTCCCGAGCGAGGTGGTCCCGGTGGCGCTCAACGCGACGACGGCGATCGCGGCCGAGGTCAACGGGACGTGGACGATCCCCACCGGTGCCACCACCTCCTTCGAGGGGAGCGCTTCGGGGCGGTGGGGGGTGGCCGGGCGTTCCTCCGATCCCGACCTCGCGCCGGACGAGGTGGGGACGGGGAGCTCCTTCGCGCCGACCCCGAACGGATCGGTCGTCTGGTCGGGCGGGGCGATCCCCGTGACCGTGTCGGTCACCGTCGGGTCCCCTCCCACCGGGCCGGCCCCCGGGGTGCTCGGGATGGAGACGCTGCCCGTCGACGCCCTCGTGCGGACCGCGAACGGCACGCCGCTCCCGGGGGTCCCGCTCCTCTTGTCCGACCGCCTCGGCGGGGCCCCCACGCCCGGGGGCGCGGTGAGCGGCCCGGACGGCAACGTCACGCTCGACCTCGTCACGCCGAACGTCTCGGCCGCCGGGAACGACACGCTCACCGTGACGAGCACGCTCCTCGGGTTCCCCGGCAGCGGGTCGGCGATCGTCGAGATCGCTCCGGCCATCGAGGTCCTGCTCGACGTCGCCCCCGCCCACCCGAGCGTCGACGTCGACGGAACGCTCGCGCTCACCGTCACCTCGCGGGGCCTCGACGGCACGATCGTCGGCGGGACCGTGGTCGCGTTCGAGAGCATCGGGGGCGGGGCGTTGTCGAGCCCCTCGGGACGGACGGATGCGGTCGGCACCGTGAGCGTCGCCTATACCGCGGGCGCGGCGGTGGGGAGCGTCACGGTCCGGGCGATCGTCGAGGAGCCGGGGGCGTGGGGTCGCGCGTCCGTCAACATCACCGTTGTCCCGGCGCCTCCCCCGATCGTCGGGTCCACGTCCACCGGCTGGGTCCTCGCCGGGGCGATCGTCGCCGCGGCGATCGTCGGAGGGCTCCTCCTCCGACGCCGGCCGAAGCTCCCTCTACCGGCCTCGCCCGTCCGGACGGCCGGGACGGCGTCCGTCACCGCGGACGTCAGCCGTACGCCGCCTTCAGCAGGTACTCCTTGAGATCGTGCAGACGCTCGTCCCACAGCCGGAAGTGCCAGGAGCGGGCCTCCTCGCCGGGCTCGGAGTTCGCCCAGCCGGAATGCTCGAGGGTGACGTCGATGCCTTCCGGAGATTCCTGGAGCCGGACGTAGACCTCTTGGGGCGGGGAACCGGGCGCGTTCGCATCGAACGGTGTCGGCGGCCGCCAGGTGAAGCCGATCTCCACGTCCGGCGTGAGCCGCGTGACGGTGCCGGCGCTCGTGAAGGGGATCGTCTCCTCGTCGAACGTCAGGGCGTAGCGGCCCCCGACCCGGGCCTCGACGTCGGCGCGGTCGCACAGCCAGTCCGAGAGCTGGCGGGGATCGGTGAACGCCGAGAAGATGAGCGGGATCGGGAGCGGGATCGTCACCTGGATCATGATCGGGTCGAGGTCTCCGACGGGCATCGCCGACCCGTCGCCGCCTGCCCTCATACGCCTTTCTGGGTACGTGTTTAGCCCCCTCGAGCCCGTGACCCCCCTCACGGCGTGAGTGCCTCGCGTACCCAAAGAGTAA
>JASHUV010000046.1 GCA_030039825.1 Thermoplasmata archaeon | reverse complement strand
TCTCTTTCCGTCCCTCGGTCCCCCCGTGGGGGCCTTGAGCGGGCCCACCTACCCCACCCTACATAACCCATGTGTCGCCCGCGTCGCGACAAATCTGACCCCCTAGACGAGGCGTGACAGGGAGGTCGGCGCTACAAACCTCGAGGACGAGCGCGGGAGACGGCGGTCGCGCTTATGGCCCCCGCTCGCTTCCCCCTTCCCTCTAGAGCATGGCGCGTCCCAAGAGCTCGAAGCGGCGCCCCGCGAAGACGAACGGCGCGCGAACCCGGAACCCCGGCCGGACCGCGAAGCGGAGCCCCCGAACGGCTCCCCCCCGATTCGTCGGGCGGGAGGGCTCCCCCGTCCTCGATCATTATCCCCCGAAGGATCCGTCGCTCTCGGTCCGAGGGCCTCCGAGACCCGTCGCGGTGCCACCGGCCCCCGCTCGCGCGCCGTCGGACGCCGCTCCCGCGGCGGGCCGTTCGCCCGCCGCGCCTCCGGTCAACCTGATCACCCTCGAGTCCCCGTTCGACATCGACGAGCTCTCCCGGATGCTCGGCGAGACGACGATCCGCATCGAGGTCCCGCGCGAGGAGCTCGGCGAGGCGCTCCGTCGGGTGGCCGAATTCATGGGTTTCGGCATCTACGTCTACCGCTTCGAGGTCCGCCCGGCCGCCGAGGAGGTCCTGAAGCGGTTCGTCCTCGAGCTCCAGCGCGTCGACTATTCCGGCGAGAAGGCCGACTGGGCACCGTTCGAGGAGAAGGGGCGGTCGGAGAGCCCCTTCGGACCCTCGGGGGGCCGCCGGTAGCCGCTCCCCACCGTCGGTAAGTACCCCCGAGCGGTCCGACGCCCATGGCCTCCTCGAGCGGGGGGAGCTCCCCCGAGCGCTGGCTCGCCGAGCTCGCGGTCCTCCGGCAGGAGCTCGCCGACCTGAGACGCGAGCAGCGGGAGCTCGCCCAGGCCGTCGGCGAGCTCACCCAGACGTTCAAGGCCCTCGCGACCCACCTCGGCGTCGCGGCCGAGCCGTACAAGAAGGCCGCGAAGGGCGGCGAGGGGCGCGAGATCCCCGGGTTCGGTTAGGTCCCGGCCGGCCGAAGGCGCCTTTTATCCGGCGCGCTCCCCCGGACCCCGATGGAGATCCGCTATTCGGTCGGCGCCGACCACCCGCTCGAGCACCGCGCCCGGTTCACGGTCCACCTCGATCGGTTCGAGGAGACATCGATCGACGTCGTCTTCCCGAGCTGGGTCCCGGGTTCCTACAACATTCGGGCGATCTCCCGGAACGTCCGGGAGGTCGCGGCGTCGGCGGGGACCGCCGGGACCCCCGTCCCGGTCGAACGGATCGACAAGGCCCGGTGGCGCGTGACGGTCGGCACCGCCCGCCCGCTCCGGTTCGACTACGTGGTCTACGGGTACGACGGCCGTAACCTCGCGACGGCCTCGCTCGACGTCACGGACGAGCACCTCTTCCTGAACGCCGCCCTCTGCCTCCCGTACGTCGAGGGGCACAAGGAGGAGCCGACCACGCTCGAGCTCCACGTTCCGGCGGAGTGGAAGATCTACACGGAGCTCAAGGAGGTGGAGCGGCACCCCCCGACGTACCGGGCGGAGGACTACGACGAGCTCGTCGACAGCCCGGTCGACTGCGGTCAGCCGACGGTCCTCTCCACCCGGGCCCGGGGCATCGAGCACCGGATCGTCCTGTGCGGGTCCGGGGGGAACTACGAACCCCACCGGCTCGAGGCGGACCTCGCCAAGATCGGGGAGGCCGCCGCGAGGCTCTACGGAACCCTGCCGTTCGAGCGGTACACCTACTTCTTCCACCTGACCGACCGCAGGACGGGGGGCCTCGAGCACAAGACCGGGACCGCCATCGGCGTTCCGAGGACGATCTTCCGCCCGGAGACCGACTACCAGGGCTTCCTGCGGCTCTGCTCCCACGAGTACATCCACCTGTTCAACGTCAAGCGGATCCGGCCGAAGGTCCTGGGGCCGTTCGACTACACGAAGGAGGTCTACACCCACCAGCTCTGGTGGATGGAGGGGACGACGGACTACTACGCCCCCCTCCTCCTCCGTCGCGCCGGGCTCACGACCCCGGCGAAGTACCTCGAGGGGGTCGCCAAGGAGATCCGCCGGTACCAGGAGATCCCGGGGCGCCTCGTGACGAGCCTCGAGGAGGGCTCCTTCGCGAGCTGGATCGACCTCTATCACGGGGACGAGGAGAGCGTGAACCGGTCGGTCTCCTACTACCTCAAGGGGTCGATCGTCTCCCTCGGCCTCGACCTCGAGATCCGGCACCGGACCGAGAACGCTCAGAGCCTCGACACGGTCATGCGGGCGCTCTGGACGGAGTACGGGGCGAAGGACCGCGGCCTCGAGGAGGGGGAGATCCGGGACGTCGCCGAGCGCGTCACGAAGCTCGACCTCCACGACTACTTCCGCCGGTACATCGCCGGCACCGACGAGATCGATTTCGCCCCGGTCTTCGCCCACGCCGGCCTCTCGCTGACCCCCGTCGACCCGAAGCCGGAGCCCGGCGACGACCTCCCGGGCGGCTACCTTGGCCTCGAGCTCGAGGCGGCGAACGGGCTCGCCCGGATCA
>JASHUV010000045.1 GCA_030039825.1 Thermoplasmata archaeon | reverse complement strand
CATCGCCGTCCGTCCCGGGGGGGGTCCCGTCAGAACCGGATCAGGGGCTTGATGATCCCGTCCTCTTTCCGGTCCATCATCCGGAACGCGGCCTCGATCTCCGAGAACGCGAAACGGTGCGTCGTCATCACCGTCGGGTCGAGGCGGCCCGATGCGAGGAAGCGCAGGAGGCGGGACATTCGCTCGCGACCGCCCGGGCAGAGCCCGGTCCGGATCGTCTTGTCGTTCATCCCGACCCCCCAGTCGAGCCGGGGGATCCGGACGTAGTCGCCCTCCCCGTGGTAGCCGACGTTCGAGATCGTGCCGCCGGGACGGGTCGCCCGGACGCAGTTCATGAACGTCGCTTCGCTCCCCAGGGCCTCGATGGCCGCGTCCACCCCCGCGCCCCCGGTCCGCTCGCGGATCGTGGCGACCGGGTCCCCGCGGGTGAAGTCGATGACCTCGTCCGCGCCGAACCGGCGGGCGAGCTCCTGGCGCCGCGGGACGCTCTCGACCGCCGCGACCCATCCCGCGCCGAGGAGCTTCGCCCCCTGGATCGCCATGAGACCGACCGGACCGGCGGCGAAGACGGCGACGGTGCCCCCGAGCGGGATCTGCGCGTGCTCGGCCGCCATGAAGCCGGTCGACATCATGTCGCAGGTGTAGACGGCCGCTTCGTCCGGGACGGAGTCGGGGATCGGCGCCAGGTTCGCGACGGCCTGGTTCACGTGGAAGTACTCGGCCATCGCACCGTCCTTGACGTTCGCGAACTTCCAGCCCCCGAGCGACTCCGTGCACTGGGAGGTGAATCCCCGGAGACAGTTCTCGCAGACGTAGCAGGGCGTGATCGCGTTCACCGCGACCCGCTGCCCGATCCGCAGGCCGGTGACGGCGTCACCGAGCGCCGCGATCACCCCGACCGACTCGTGGCCGAGGGTGAGGTTCTCCCGAGGTCCGATCGCGCCGCGGACGGTGTGGCTGTCCGACGTGCAGATGAGCGCGGCCGTCGTCCGTACGATGGCGTCGTTCGGCCCCGGCGTGGGGACCGGCTTCTCCATCACGCCCACCTCCCCGATCCGCTTCATCACGAAGGCCCGCATGGTGGGGACGTCGCGTCCGGGGATTTTGTTCGCTTCGTCAACCGGACTTGACGCCGGGCCTTTGAGCGGGCGGACGCCCGAGCCGCACCATGGAGACCTTGACCTCGGTCGCGGAGATCATGTCCACCCCCGCCCTCACCGTGCGCCCCGCCGCCCGGCTCGAGGAGGCCGCCCTGACGTTGCGGGAGTTCCACATCTCGGGCCTGCCGGTCGTCGGGGAGGACGGACGGCTGGTCGGGATCCTCAGCGAGCGCGATATCTACCGGACCCTCGCGCGATCGGCGGGGATCGGGACCCCCCGCGGGCTCCTCGACCTGGTCCTCGCCTCGCGTCCCGCGAAGGGCCGGAGCCTGCTCGATCAGTGCCGGGACCGGCTCCGACGGGGGCGGGTCCGCGAGATCATGACGCGACGGGTCGTCACGATCGCCCCGGACGCGACGCCGAAGGACGCGGCGGAGCTCATGGCCCGGGCCTCGGTGGATCGACTCCCGGTCGTCGGTCCGGGCGGCCGCGTCGTCGGCCTCCTGACGAAGTCCGACCTCGCGACGCTCGCCCGGGGCCGCGGTCGGTCCCGCCGCGGCCGGCTCCATCCGGGGGGCCGCCGCTCGGCCCGAGGGCGTCGCCCCCCGGACCCGTTCGCCGACATCTGAGCGCCCTCGCGGGCCCGGTTCAGCCGGGCGGGCTCAGGACGATCCGGGCGTCGACGGCGACCGCGCCCTGCCCCGCCTCCAGGACGAGCAGCGGGTTGACGTCGAGCTCGGCGATCTCGGGGCGTTCGACGGCGAGCTGGGAGATCCGCTCGATGACCTCCTCGAGGGCGGCGAGGTCGCTCGCTCGCTCCCCCCGGACGCCCGTGAGGAGCGGGTAGGCCGCGATCGACGCGATCATCCTCTCGGCGGAGCGGGTCACGAGGGGAGCGAGCCGGAACGTCACGTCCCGGAGGAGCTCGACGTAGATGCCGCCCATGCCGACGACCACGATCGGACCGAAGTCCGGGTCGCGCTGGATCCCGACGAGGAGCTCCTTCCCGCCGACCACCTGTTGCTGGACCTCGTAGCCCTCGAGACGCGCCGCGGGAGCGGCCGATCGGACGGCGGCGTCCATCCGGACGTAGGCCGAACGGAGCGCCTCCGGCGAGGGGATCCCCACCGCGACCCCCCCGACATCGGTCTTGTGCGAGAGGTCCGGGGAGACGACCTTGAGGACCACCGGGTAGCCGATCCTCCCCGAGGCCCGTACGGCCTCCTCGACGGTCGTCGCGCGGGCGGCCGTCGGGAACCGTACGCCGTAGGCCGCGAGGAGCGACCGGGCGGCGTATTCGGGGAGGACCGTCGCTCCCGATCGGCGGGCCGCCTCGATGGTGGCGTCGGCCGCGGCCCGGTCGACCGGGAAGGTCCGCACCTCGGTCCGGGGCCGGACCCGCCAGGCCCGGTAGCGGGCGAGGATGCCGAGCGCGGCGACCGCCTCTTCCGGGAAGGTGAACGCCGGGACCCCGCCCTCGTCGAGGCGCTCCATGTCCCGCGACAGATCGGCCACGCCGAACAGGCAGGCGACGAGGGCCTTCGGCGAACGTCGATGGGCGTCGAGGACCGCGTCGACGACCGTGGCCGCCGTGATCGTCCCTGTCGGGGTGGCGATGACGAGGGCCCCGTCCACCGAGTCCTCGGCGAGGAGGACCTCGAGAGCGTCGCGGTACGGACGCTCCCCGATGTCCGCGGTCGTGTCGACCGGATTGCCGAGGGCCGCGATCGACGGCAGCAAGGCGGCGAGCCGCTCCCGCGCCGCCGGGCTCGGGGAGGGCAGCTCCAGACCCGACCGGACCGCGGCGTCGGCGGCGACGATGCCCGGCCCGCCGGAGTTCGTGAGGACGGCGACCCGGCTCCCTTCCATGCGGATCCCGGACGCGAACGCCTTGGCCGAACGGAACAGGTCGCCGAGGGTGTCGAGCCGGAGGACCCCGGCCTGCTCGAACAGGGCGTCGTACAGCCGATCCCGGCCGGAGCGGGCGAGCGAGCCGGTGTGGCTCCGTGCCGCCTGCTCCCCGGCCGCGGTCCGCCCGCTCTTGAGGACGAGGACCGGCTTCTCCGAGGTCACGCGGCGGGCCGCCTCGAGGAAACGCCGCCCGTCCGCGAGACCTTCGAGGTAGAGCAGGATCACCCCGGTCCGCTCGTCGTCCGCGAGGGCCTCGAGGAGATCGCACTCGTCGATCCCGGCCCGGTTCCCGACGGAGACGAAGCGGGAGAAGCCGATCCGCTGCGTCGCGGCGTAGGCGAGGATGCCCGCGCCGAGCGCGCCGCTCTGGGAGACGAAGGCGACGTTCCCGGCCGGCGGGAGGCTCGCGCTGAACGTCGCGTTGAGCCGGACCTCCGGGTCCGTCGTGAAGAGGCCGAAGCAGTTGGGTCCCACGAGGGACATCCCGTGCCGGCGGGCCCGGGCCAGGAGATCGGACTCCCGGGCCGCGCCGTCCCCTCCGACCTCCCGGAACCCGGAGGAGATCACCACCACCCCGCGGACGCCGCGCTCGGCGAGCTCGTCGATGACCGGCGGTACGGACGGGGCCGGTACGATCACCACCCCGAGGTCCGCGGGTTCCGGGACGTCCGCGATCCTCGGGTAGCATCGCACCCCGCTCACCGAGCGCCACGACGGGTTCACCGGATAGGCGACGCCGCGGAAGTTCGAGGCGAGGATGTTGCGGAACACGCTCGCCCCCACCGTGCCGAGCCGGTCCGAGGCGCCGACGACGATGACCGATCGGGGCCGAAAGAGCTCGTCGAGACGATGACCCTCGGCCATGCGCCACGCCCCCCCCTCCCGGAACCCGGGTTCGCCTTATCTCGGCGTCGGCCACCGTCGCCGGTGCGGCCGGGGCGGGACGACCCCCGAGGCCGCTCGGAGCTTCCTCGCGCCGCGGGCGGCGGGCCGCCGCCACCGGGTACGATCGGCGAGTCGGCCCGGCCGATGGCTCGCACGGTGACATGATCGCCGGCTCGGGCCGGCGGTCCCGGTCCGTCGGCGCGGGATCCGGGCGCTCGTCGGGAGGGCCGCTCCGTGGTGTGGCCCGCGCCCGCCGGGGGGGCCGCGGAAGCGGGCGGCCGGCCCGATCGGCCGCGGGAAGCGGGTCGGGCCCGCCCCCTCCTCTCGGCGTCCCGGTGCCGTCCGCCCGATCTCGACCATCGACGATCGCCGGGTTCGTTCTCGCTCCGCCGGCGGTTGAAGGGGTCGTGAACAGGAATTGACGCGTCGACCGGAGGGCGTCCGGGGGGGCGCCCGTCCACGGACCGTTCGACGGCCCGCCCCCGGCGACGGTCGGAACGGCTCCTCAGCGCGTCGCGGCCGGACGCGGGGGTACGGCCGCCCGGGGGCTTCGATCGGTGACCGGCAGGAACAGCTGGAGATCGCGCGACCCGTAAAGTTCGAGCGACGGGCGGGAGGCGTCGTGGTGGAACTCCTGGACCATGCGCTGGAAGTGCCCCGGGATGTCCTCGAGGTGGTTCCTCCAGTCCCCCAGGAACACGCGACGCACGTACAATCCCCCCGGGACGACCCCCGAGCTCAGGTCCTCGATCTCAGCGGGATCGTCGGGACGTCGCGCGCCGCACGCGAAGTACTCCGGGGGGCCCTCCCTCAGCAGGAACGTACCGTAGATCTCCCGGTCCTTCGGCCGGGGAAGCGCGGACATCAGGACATCGAACGCCGGTTTGGGTCCCGCGCCGGTCATGTCGGCCGGATAGCGGAAGACCGGGACCGGTCGGCGTTCGACGAATACCGCCACGGGCGGGGGAACCTCGCTTCGATCTCGGCGCGCCATGGTCGCCGCCGTTCCGCGCGAGCTCGATAAACATTCCGTGATGGACCGTAGCACGACCTCCCTGGGCGCGGGCCTCCGGCGTCCCGAGGGGCGCGAGCTCGGCGACCCCGAACGGCGCTCGGGCGGGATCCTCGGGAGCAGGTCGGGCGACAGGGAGAAATGGCCGTCGCCCCTCCCCCGCGGGCGGTCCCATGGCGACCCCCGAACTCGGCGCGGAGCTCGCCGCCCGCGTGCACCGGGCGGCGCCCGTCGGGATGGCCCTCATCACCGAGCCCGGGACCATCGAATGGGCGAACCCGGCCTACTTCGAAATGACCGGGCGAGGGCCGGCGATCCTCGGGACGGATTTCCACGACATCTCGGAGTCGGACGGCACGTGGTCGCCGGAGGTCCGCCGGGAGGTCGAGGCCGCCCTGCGCGACGGCCGGCCGACGACCCTTCGGTCGATCCGCGCCCTCCATCGCACCGGCGTCCGGCCGGTCTACCTCGACGTCGATGTCCGGGCGCTCGAGGCGGCACCGGGCCAGCCCCGGCAGGCGGTGCTCCTGACCCGGGAGGTCACGGATCGGGTGGAGGAGCACCGGAGGGCCGCGCTGTTCTACGCGTCGTTCCTCGCGTCGACGAACCCGATGCAGCTGACCGACGCGAAGGGGATGATGGTCGACGTCAATCCGGCCTTCGAGCGGACGTATGGGTACACCCGCGCGGAGTGCCTCGGGCGCACCCCCCGGCTCGTCCGGAGCCGGTACACCGCCCCGGAGGTCTACGAGACGATGTGGAAGAACCTCCGCGATCCGGAGAAGGGGTTCTGGTCCGGGGAGCTCCTCAACCGCGATCGCTTCGGCCACGAGCGGCCCGTCCTCCTCAGCATCACCGCCATCCGGGACGGATCGGGGCCGGTGACCCACTATCTCGGGGTCGCCGTCGACCTCTCCGAGAAGCTCAACTGGGAGATGCGCGCGGCCCACGCCGACAAGCTCGCCTCGCTCGGGCAGCTCGCCGCCGGGGTCGCCCACGAGATCAACACGCCGCTCGCCAACATCGTCCTCATCGCGGAGAGCGTTCGACGGCGCAGCGAGGACCCGTGGGTCGCCTCGCGGCTCCAGACCCTCGGCGACCAGGTGGAGGTCGCCGCGACGATCGTCCGGGGGCTCCTCGACTTCGCGCGTCGCGAGCCCCCGAAGCCGGCGGACCTCGACCTCGTCGAGGTCGTCCGCTCGAGCGTGGAGTTCCTGAAGGGGAAGCAGCCCGCCGATGTCACGGTGGTCGAGGAGTACCCGACCACGCCGACACCGGTCCGGGGCGATCGGGGGCAGCTCGCCCAGGTGGTGATCAACCTCCTCAATAACGCCACGGACGCCATGCGTGGTTCCGGGACGGTCCGGGTCACCGTTCGGGCCGACGAGGAGCGGGTCCGCCTCGAGGTCGCGGACTCCGGCCCGGGGATCCCGGACGAGGTCCTCCCCCACATCTTCGAGCCGTTCTTCACGACCAAGCCCGAGGGGGAGGGGACCGGGCTCGGCCTCGCCATCTGCCACGGGATCATCCAGTCGCACCACGGCTCGATCTCCGCCGAGACGCCCCCCTCCGGCGGAGCCGTCTTCCGGGTCACCTTGCCGAGGGCGGCGGCCGGAGCGGCCCGGTAGGATCCGGACCGCCCCGGCGGGGGAGGCGGCCCGCGATCCGGGGCTCGGGCCGCGAGGGGAGCGATCGGGGGCCCGCCGGAGAGTCCGGATCCGTCCTCCGCCCGAGACGGTTTGAAATATCGGGCGGAGGGTCCCGCGGCATGGCACGGATCAACGACCAGGAAGGGAGCAAGTTCGAGGCGCCGCTCGAGATCGTTTGGAAGTACCTCCAGAGCCCGGAGGCGCACGGGAGCGCGCACCAGGGATCGCGGAACCGGGCGATGAAACCGCTCACGGACTCCTCGTTCGTCGTCTCGTGGGAGCAGAACATGAACGGCACCTGGGTCAAGGTCGCGAACCGGATCACCGTCTTCCCGCCGCTCGGGATGGTGGCGGAGGCGATCGAGGGGCCGATGACCGGCTCGAAGATGTTCACGGTCTACACGCCCCACGGCCACCAGACCGAGGTCGCGATCTTCGGGGACATGCAGGTCGCCGGGGTCCCCGCCGCCCAGCTCGAGGCGATGGTGCGCGGCGCCTGGGAGATGGCCTACAACGAGGACGCCGCCGGCATCAAGACCTTCCACAAGGGCTCGAAGTAGGTACGCCCGGCCCCGGCGATCGTTCGGCCGCGGCCCGGGCGTTCCGACGCTCGACGCCTCCTGAGGGCGCCCGGGCTCGCCGAGGAGGGACGTCCGTCACGGCGGCGGGCCTCGCGCGACCTCGCCGCCCCGGGGGGGCGTGGCCGGTCCGGCTCTCCGGCGACGTCGCCGGTCGGGGGCGCCCCTCGACGTCCCTCAAGCGGAGTTGACGGAAGGATTACCCCCACCCTCCCGCCCTCCGTCGCTCAGGGCCGAGGACCGGCCAAGGTGGGAACGAACATGGGATTCGCGCCGTTCATCGACGACCTGGGCTTCATCGTGGCACTGATCTTGGCGGCGGGCGCGCTGTTCGTCTACAGCTCGCTCCGGATGTTCTGGGCGATCTACCGGAACGACCCGACCCGCTTGAGGGCGATCCTGAAGGGCTCGGCGATCCCGGTCGGCATGATCGGGGCCACGGCGTTCCTGCTCGGAGCGTTCATCGAGACGACCTGGCCGTTCACCCTCGCCGACGGGCTCGGCGCCTATGACATCTTCTTCGGCGACGTCCTGATGCTCTTCGCGATGGTGATGATCGTCTACGCGATCGTCGCCTACTTCGGCCTGCGCCTCGAGACCGTCGGGATCTTCTCGCTCATCGCCGGGATCATCGTCGCGTGGTACGGGTACTGGGGGTACACCACCCTGGTCTCGCCCGGGGTGCTCGGGCTCACCAAGGACCCGCTCGAGACCTTCCTCCTCTACCTCGCCTTCGCCGCGGCGGCGTTCTTCGCCTACCCGGCGACGCTCGCGGTCGACTGGTACCTCGACCACCCGGGCCCGACGTGGGCCCCCTTCTCGGTGAGGGCCGCGTCGCCGTCGAAGGAGGCGACGTCGAGCTCGACCGGTACCTTCCGGCTCCCGGTGAGCTTCTACCTCCTGACGGTCTGGTTCCCGATCTTCATGTTCCTGGCGTTCGTCGCCGCCTGGTTCTACATGGGGGCCATCCTGCCCGGCCACCTGACGAGCCCGCCGTAGGGGGCCCGGGCACCGTCGCCCCAACCCCTTCCCGGCTCCGAGGGGCCCCCCGACGGCCCCGGCGGAGCCGAGGGATTATCTCGCGGCCGGTCCTGTCGGGGGATCGTGCGCCTCCTGGTCGTCGACGACGATGCCGTCTTCCGGGACGAGCTCGCGACGCTTCTCCGGGACGACGCCCACGAGGTCGCGGCCGCCCCATCGGTCGCGAAGGCCATCGAATGGCTCGAGCACGAGGAGGCCGACGCCGTCCTCACCGATCTCAAGATGCCCCGCCAGAGCGGCCTCGAGCTCCTCCGGACGGTCCGGGCACGCTGGCCGCGGACCCCGGTCGTCATGATCACCGGCTTCGCGACGATCGAGACCGCCCTCGAGGCGATGAAGATCGGCGCCTTCGACTACCTCCGCAAGCCGTTCCGCCCGGACCAGCTCCGCGAGACCCTTCGCCTCGTCGCCGAGCAGCGCGGGTTCGACCAGACCGCCGGACGGGAACGCTCCCCGGCCCGCGAGGCGCGGGAGCTCGCGACCCACGGCGGGGTCGAGGTCCTCTACATCGCGGAGGAGCGTCCCCCGGCGACGGCGCACGTTCACTTCGAGAGCCTCGACCCCGGTGACCTCTCGAGCCTCGAGTCCCGGATCGACGCCTTCGTCGGACAGTTCGACCGGTCGGCGGTCGTCCTCGCCGGTGTCGAGCGGATCGTGGCCCGCCACCGGCTCGAACAGGTCACGGAGCTGCTCGACCGGCTCGCCGCACGGCTCGCCGGCCACGGCCCGCTCCGGGTGAGCTTCGATCCCAACGAGATCGCCCCCGCGGCCGCCTCGGCCCTCGGGGGGGCGGTCGCCGCCTCCGAGACGCATTCGGCCCTCGAGGCGCTCGCGAACCCCATCCGCCGGAAGGTCCTCTTCCGGCTCTCGGACGGGAAGGCGTCGTTCGGCGAGGTGATGGCGGCGGCCGGGCTCGACGACTCG
>JASHUV010000044.1 GCA_030039825.1 Thermoplasmata archaeon | reverse complement strand
ATCGCGAGGCCGATGGAGGAGAGGGCGAGGTAGAAGCCGTCGAGGACGGCGCTCGCCTGCGCGAGCTGCTCGGCCTGGCTGTCGAGGGTCGTCACGCCGAAGTAGGGGACGAGCGCCTGGACCTCCCCGGCGACGCGGTTCACCTCGGCCGGATCGGCCGAGCCGGCCCCGGCGAGGGAGATCTGCACCGTGTCGGCGGCGTCGACGAGGACCCCGGAGGTTGCGTTCGAGCGGGCGAAGCCGGTCAGCACCTGCAGGTCGGAGAGCGGGAGGATGATGGCGTACGCCGCGCTCTCGCCGAGCGTGGTGGAATTGCCGATGAGCCCGGTGACCTCGAAGTTCGTGCCGTCGGCCCGCTCGGCCCCGGGGGCGAGCGTGACGGTCGAGCCGACGCCCACCCGCAGCGAGAGGGCGAAGGGGGCCGAGAGAAGGAGGTCGTCGGACGCCGGTCCGGCGTAGCTTCCGTTGTCGAAGTGGACGAGGTCGGTCGGGTCCCCGAGCGGGAGGGGAGCGGGGAACAGCCCCCGGACGCTCGGCGCCTGGGTCGCCGAGAACGCCTCGGGGATGACGCCCTCCGCGAGCGTCGGCAGCGGCCCCTCGCTCGACGAGAAGGCGTCGACCGGAGAGCTCAGGATCGGCGACGCGATCCCGACGCCGTCGAGACCGTCGATCCGGGCGCTCAGGGCGTGGGCGTCGGTGATCCCGTGGAGCCCCGGCGCGGAGACGCTGACCTCGTAGCCGGCGTTCTCGAGCTCGGCGATCTCGTGGTCGGAGACCCCGCCGCCGACCGACAGGAGGACGACCGGCAGCGCGACCGACGCCGCGATGGCGGCGGCCGCGAACGCCGTCTGCCACGCGTGGTGGGGGAGGCGGCGCCAGCGCATCACGGGGCCCGGAGCTCCTCGGCGATCGGGACGGCGAGCGCGCGGGCAACGGGGACGACCGCCGCGGCGAGGCCGATCGCGCCGATCTCGACGAGGGCCGTCGCGGCGACGCCCGCGTCGAAGCGGACGAAGCTGAACCCGGCGGGAAGACCGGCGAGGAGGTGGGTGAGCAGGAGGTCGAGGCCGTAGCCGATCCCGACGCCGAGAGGGGCCCCCACGGCGAGCCCGAGCAGCGCGAGGAGGGCGGACTCCTCGAGGACGAACCGGCCGATCGTCGCCCGGGTGTACCCGATCGCCCTCAGGAGGGCGATCTCCTGCGAGCGATCGTCGACCGACATGAGGAGGACCGTGCTCGTGAAGAGAGCCGCCACGACGAGCCCGATCGCCCCCACGAGGACGCCGAAGGTTCGGTAGAGGTCCACGATGTGATCGATCTCGCCGAGGATGTCCCCGAGGGTCAGGACGTTCAGCGCCGGGAACGCCGCCGCGAGCCTCGACTGGTCGGTGCCCGGCGAGGTCGGGTCGGTGAGGTGGACGAGGACGAGCGACGCGTCGTCGTCCGCGGCGGCGAGGCCCCCGTCGAGCGCTTGCAGCTCGGAGAGGTAGAAGAAGCCGAGCAGGGCCGACGGGATGAGCCAGAACGGTCCGGAGAGCCCGACGACCCGGAAGGCGGTCGCGTTGGCGTACCACCGCTCGAGGCCGGCCGCGGACGGGAGCGCGTGCGGGCTCGCCCAGATCGTCGCCCCGGGGCCGACCCCGAGCACCTGAGCGAGACCCTGGTCGAGGACCACCTCGTGCGTGTCGGGCCCCGTGTCCGTCCCGTTGGCCCAGTGAGGGTCCCCCGGCAGGGTGAAGCCGGTCCCGGCGAGGACCGTCGGCGTGTTGAGCCCGGCGTTGTCGGAGGGTATCCAGCCCACCGCCTCGGCCCCGGACGGTCCCCAACCTCCCGGGACCGCGGCGCCGTCCGGAGAGGCGTTGGCGGCGGCGTAGAGCGACGCGTTCGCGAAGACGAGGTCGTTGACGAGCCAGGGGCTCGCCGTGGCGACGTTCGGGTCGGCGCGGGCGAACGCGCCGGGGAGCTCGTGCGCGTTCGGGACGGGCGGGAAGGCATCCGTCGCGAGGCTCGTGTTGGCGCTCACCGCGAGCAGATCGACGCCGCTCGCCACGGCGAGGCGGGAGGCGCTCCCCTCGATCCCCGAGGAGAGCGCGAGGAGGGCGATCACGAGCGCCGTCGCGAGACCGATGCCGAGGGCGGCGAGCGCGGTCCGGCCCGGCCGTCGGCGCACGCCGTCCCACGCGTAGCGCATGCGTCCGTCCGAGCGCTACGGGGCCCGGGCCGCCCGGAGCTCGCCGAGCGTCGCCGTATGGGACGCGAGGACGTCGTACTTGTGGATCGACTCCTCGCTGACCGTCCCGACGAACGCCGCGGCCCCGTCGGGAAGGTCCGGGAAGCGCTCCGGGAGGGAGGTGAGAAGGTCACGGACGACGTCCTCGACGAACTTCGGGTTCCGGTGCGCGTCGACGACGACCCGGGCCTCGTCCCCGCGCTTCAGGATGGCGTAGGTCGGCGAGGACTGGGCCGCCTCGATCGCCTCGATGATCCGGTCGGCCTCCACCTCGACCTCCTCGTCGACCTCGAAACGGAGCCGGGTGCGGTTGCGCTGGTTGTGGGTGAGGACGGGGAGCTGCGCGAGCTCGGGGGCGCGGAGCGCCGGATACTCCTTCTCGAGGAGGTCCCGGGCGGTCTCCATCGCGCAGGGGCAGGCGGTGAGCCCGACGGCTTCCGCGCCGATCGAACGCCGGACGACGATCCGCTCGCCCTCCCGCCGCGCGAGCCCCTCGGCGAGCAGCGTGAAGTTCTCGAGGCTCGAGCGGCCGGGCCGCACCCCCCGCGGCAGGAAGTACTCCGCCTCCGCGCGGACCTCCGCCCGCTCGGCGTACGGGTGGCGCCCGAGGAGCTCGCGCGCGATCGACGAGCACGCCGCCTCAAGGCTCGCCACGGGCGTCGCGTCCGGCCAGTCGACGCGTTCCGCGAGCAGTTCGGCGTTCCGCGAGAGGTCGGAGCCCTTCCGGTGCGCCGGAAGGTCGACCGCGAGCGTGAAGGAGGCGCTCAGCGGAACGACGCGACCGGGACGCTCGATCCGCAGCGGCTTGCGAACGCCGGAGATGCCGACCCGGTCGAGGGTGAGGCTCCCCGGCCGGGGGGGGAGAGCGTGGACGTCCTTCACGGGAGCCCGAGCACCGGGGCCCTCCTTATCTCGGTATCTCGATGGGCGGCCCGGGGGCCTCCGCGCCCTACGGCCCGGTCGTCGGCGCGGACGGCGCGGGGGGCCGGGCGGGGGTGAGGAGGCCGCCGAGCCCCTTCGAGATGGCCCAGGCCGCGGCGAAGGAGAGCGCGAAGACGACCGCCACGACGACGACGGCCCCGAACAGCTCGATCCCGAGCTGGTGGAGCGCCGCGGTCCCTCCGCCGAAGAGGAGGCCGTTCGGAAGGACCGGCAGGCCCGGGTACGACGGGAGACCCGCGACGTACCCCGATTGGGCGAAGAACGCGATCATGGAGAGGCCGAAGAGGCCCCCGACGAAGTGGCCGGGGAGGAGACCGACCGGGTCGGAGAGCCACTTCACGCGGGCCATGAACGACTCGGCGGCGAGGAACAGCGGGCCGCCCAGGAGGCCGAGGACGATCGCGCTCGCCGGGCTCACGTACCCGGCGAGCGGCGTGATGATGATGAGGCCCATCAAGACCCCGTTCGCGGGGAAGGAGAGGTCCGGCGTCTGACCGCGCGTCTGGAGGTAGCGGCAGGCCGTCAGGGAGAGCATCCCCGCGGCGGCGGCGAGGAACGTCGTCAGGACCACGACGATCGCCTCGTCGTTGAAGGCGAGGACGCTCCCCGGGTTGAACCCGAACCACCCGACCCAGAGGAGGAGGAGCGCGAGGGTGAGCCAGCCGCCGCTGATCCGCACCGGCGTTTGCGGGCTCTCCGTGTGGCCCCGGGCCCGCTCCTCGCGCCAGACCTGTACGAGGATGCCGAGCCCGGCCGCCCCGGCGGCACCGTGGACGACCAGGCC
>JASHUV010000043.1 GCA_030039825.1 Thermoplasmata archaeon | reverse complement strand
ACGACATGCTCGCCGCGAACCGGGGCGAGGGCGCCGGTCCCGAGGTGGCCGTGACGTTCTCCCACGTGCCGTCCGAGAAGATCCAGGTGTCGTTGAACGCGATCGTCACGACGGTCGCGTTCAGGATGTACCCGCCGAACAGGAGGAGCTCGTTCGGACCGTACTGCGCCAGCATCGCGCCGGCCCGGGCCGCCGGGCAGGTCGTTCGGCTGCAGCTCGACGGCGCGGCGAGCTCCGTCCAGGTCTTGTCCTTCAGGACCCAGGTGTCGTTGTAGAAGGTCCAGTACGGTGCCGCGGTGATCGGGCCGTAGCCGCCGAACAGCACGTCCCCGCCGTTCGAGGGGCTGTACACCATCGACGGGGAGAACCGCTCCTCCGGGGTCGGGAGCCCGAGGTTCGTGAAGTTCGTCCAGGAGGAGGGGGTCCCGGAAGCCGGAACCGGGGCGGGCGCGGAGGGGACGCCCGATCCGGCGCATCGGGCGGACGCCCCGAGAAGGCAGAGGGAGGCCCCGTCCGAAGCGAGCGTCGTCGAGTTCGGGAGGGAGTCCACGTGGACCGGGGTGGAGCGGGGAGCGTCAAGGACGGTTGGGGCGGACCCCCCGGGGAGCCCGAGGTTCGACGACGTGAGCGGGACGCCGCCCGGGGCGGGCGCCGCGCGTGGCGTTTCGGCGAGGAGGCTCGTGGGCGCGACCGAGGGCAGGCCCTCGAGGAGAAGGAGGGCGACGATGAGGAACGCGGGAGCGACCCGCGTCGCCCGGAACCTCGGCCGACGGCGCGCGAACTCCCGCCTCAGTCCGCCGTGCGCCGTGAAGCGCGCGACCCGTCGGCTGTCCATCGAACGCGAGGAGACCCGGTCCCGGTATGGGTCGCCGCTATAAGCACCTGCCTCGCCGAGGGCGAGGCTCGGGCGGAGCGGCTCGCGGTCTCGCTCTCCCGCCGATGCGTGGGGCGACGGATCCTCGGGTCCCGGCGCCGGGCACCGGGGACGTCGTCGAGGTGAGTGCGGGCACCTGACCGTCCCCGTAAGTTCGAATCCCGCCCGAGGCCGCGGCCGTCCCGCTGTGAGGGAGATCGAGCGCCGCGACCGATTCCTGGTCGCGGAGAGGCTGCGCCACGCCGAGGTCATCGCCGAGAACGTGGCCGAGCGTCGGACGAACTTAGAGCGAGACACGTCGACGCGACACGCCCTCGAGCACGCGGTCGAGATGTTCACGGAGGCCGCGGGGAAGCCGAGCTCCGAATTCGAGGGCGCGAATCCCGCGATCCCGAGGAAGGGGCTCCGACCGCTCGGGCGCGAGGTCGCCCACCCGTACGACGCGGGCCGGCCCCCGGTCGGCCCGACCGGGTGTGGCGTTCCGTCCGCGACGAGGTCCCGAGGATCGTTCGACGACTTCGCTCGGCCACCTATCCCGAGTACCCGGACTGACCGGACCCACTGGCACCCGCGCTCGGCGCCGGGCTATCGAGGGTGAGCGAGGCTGCGGGCGCCGGGCGTTCCCGGAACGTCCTGTTTCCCTCCCATCGCTCCCGGCTCGTTCGGGCCACCGAGGCCATATCGCATGTGTGCACATTTGATGTGCACATGGGTGCCAAGATCATCGCTTTGGATCCGGAGGCCTACGCCCTCCTGAAGGCCCAGCGAAAACGAGTTGAGAGCTTCAGCGACCTCGTCAAGCGGCACTTCCGCCCCTCGTGCCGTTTGGCCGACTTCGCCGGGGCTTGGTCGGATCTGAGCGCGAAGGAGCGCGCGGAACTCCGAAAGGAGCGGGAGACAGGTCGGGCGATCGACCTGGCCCGCGCCGATCGGATCCGTCGCCACTCGGAATGACTCATGCGTTCGGTGGATGCCGCGTTCTGCTTCGACCTGCTTCAGAACGAGGCGGGAGCGACGCGCCGCGCGAAGGAGCTCGATAAGACCGAGGAGCACCTGACGATCGCCGCCCCGGCCCTGCTCGAGGTCCTCGAGGGAAGCTATCGCCGTGGCGGTCGGTATCTGGAACAGGTGGTCGAGATGATCGCCCGATTCGAAGTGCTGGAGGTCGGCCCTCTCGAGGTCGACGAGGCGGTCCGGATGGGCGCGACGTGCATCTCGCGTGGCCGAACGGTGCCGCACATGGACCTGCTGGTCGCGGCTGCATGCCGGCGCCGAGGTCAGATCCTCGTCTCTCGCGATCCGGACCTTTCCCGCATTCCTGGTCTGGCCGTCGAATCGTACTAGGTCGCCGCGACCCAGCGGCCTGACCTACCGCACGCCGGTCGCCGGGCGACCCGTGTTGAACCAGGTGCGGGCACCGGGATTTGAACCCGAGTTATAGGCTTGGCAAGCCTATGTGATAACCAGACTACACTATGCCCGCGACGACCCCGCCGTAACGGGGAGCATAATAAGCCCATTCGGGGCCCGCCCTTCGGTCCCGCCCCTCACCGCGGAGCCCCGCCGTACCGGCCGCCCCCGTACGGTTCCGGCGTTCCGGGGACCCGTGGCCGCCTCCGGGCCCCCCTAAGGAGCTTCATATCCGAGGTCGCGGTCGCGCGGATCGGGACCGGGCGTCGCGCGGTGTCCGCGACTCGTCGGCCGGCCGGAAGGGGGCGGAAGCGATGCCGGGGGACGGAGCGTTCGAGGCCGGTGAGGTGGTCCTCCTGCGGCGCAAGGAGCACGAGAGCCTCCTGCTCGCCCTCTCCGACCGCCCCCAGGTCCTCGAGGGCCGGGGGGTCATCGATCTCTCCGCCCAGGTCGGGCGAAGGCCCGGCGGGACCGTCGAGTGGGCCGGGTCGACCTACCGGGTCCTCCGACCCGGCCTTCCGGATCTGCTCGAGCACTTGAAGCGGAGCGCCCAGATCGTGACCCCGAAGGACGCCCAGTACCTCCTGTTCCTGGGCGGGATCGGCCCCGGGGCCGTCGTGGCCGAGGCGGGCGCGGGGAGCGGGGCGCTGACGCTCGTGCTCGCCCACGCCGTCGGTCCGCAGGGCAAGGTCGTCTCCTACGACCGTCGCCCGGAGTTCCTCAAGATCGCCCGGGAGAACCTCGAGCGGGCCGGTTGGACCCCGCGCGTCGACTTCCGGGTGCGTGACGTCGCGATCGACGGCCTCGATGTCGGGGAGCTCGACGCCGTCGTCCTCGATCTCGCCGAGCCGTGGGCGGTCCTCGGCGCGGCCCACGCCGCCCTGAAGCCGGGGGGGAGGGTGGCGGCGTACACCCCGACGTATAACCAGCTCGAGCGGACCGTGAGGGCGATGCGAGAGACCGGGTTCGACGAGGTGCGGAGCGTCGAACTCCTGGAGCGCGAGATGCACGTCGGGGCCGGCGGGACCCGGCCGGAGTTCGAGATGCTCGGCCACACCGGTTTCCTCTCGGGCGGTCGCAAGGGGTGAGCCCGAGTGGTCGACACGGCGCTCTCGATCGGACCGGTCGTCGGCATCCTCCTCTCCGGAGGGTTCGTCTGGTGGCAGGTGGGGCGCTATGCGGCCCCCCAGGTCGACGAGACCCGGTTCGACGAGCGGAAGGAGATCTTCGCCTACACGGCCGGCCTGTTCGTCGGCATCCCTCTCGTCATCCCGCTCCTCTTCCTCTTCTTCCAGGCCATCCCGCCGTTCGCGATCGGAGGGATCGCCCTCTACCTCGCGCTGCTCGTCGGGGGCTCGGAGCTCGCCCAGTGGCTCCTCCTCCGGAGCGTCTACTTCGGGCGTGACGGGTGCGGACCGTTCTACGTGCTCGGGTTCCGGGCGGGTATCGCGGGGCTCTTCGTCCTCGGCCTCGTCGCCTTCTATCTGAGCGGGTCCTCGGTGACCGCGCTCGGGGTGCTCGGCATCCTCGCCATCTCCCTCGCCATCGTCGGCGTCGAGGTCCTCGCCGGTCTCCTCGCCCTCCCGGACCGCGCCGACCGTCCCGGGCGGAAGACCGGACCCCTCTCGGCCGTCCCCCTCGAGGCGATCGGCTTCCTCGCGCTCGGCTTCGCGAGCAGCTCCGGCTGGGAGACGGCGGTCCTCGGAGGGTTCCTCATCGGGGCCGGAACGGCGTGGCTGTACCGGTCGGTCGGCGACCCGAACCTCTCGAAGGTCCGTCCCCCGGGACGCCCGGCCCGCGACGTGGGGGCGACGCCGTCGGAGTTCGGGCGGACGGACCGGCCGGGGAGCCCGGAGGCGCCGCGGCCGCCGTGACGGGCCCGGGGGTCGTCCGGCCGCGGTCTATCCCATCGCGACGGTGACGCCCACCGAGAAGAGCAGCACCGCGAGGAGGATGACCGAGACCAGGAGCACGAGCAGGTTCCCGATGAACCGAAGGTTCGCCGAGACCGGCGCGTTCACGTCCAGGCGGGCGGGGAGGTCCGGCATCATGCCGCCCTGCATCCGGAGCCCGGAGGTCGCGGCGAGGAAGAACAGGCCGAACACCCAGAGCGCCTTCGCGGCGATCAGGGAGGTCGCGGCGAGGCTGCCGTAGCCGGAGCACGCCGAGCTCGTGTAGCAGCTGCCGGGGGGGCTCACGAGGACGACGGCGATCAGCGTCCCCACCAGCAGGAGGATCAGGGCGAGGAGGCGCCCCCCGCCGACGATGAGGGGCCAGGGGTTCGTCGTGTGCGGCGGCGGCGAGGTCGGGCCCGCCCAGGGGGAGGGCGGCATCGGCGGGTTCGGCAAGGAGGAACCGCTCATTGGGCGGTATGTTCGCTCTCAAGGCCTATTTGGGAGTTTGCGCGGTTTCGAAGGCCGATCTCGGCCACCCCCGGGGGGGTTTCCGGGGCTCCGGGCGCCGATGCGGACCGACGATCGCTCCGGTTAGCTTGATAACAGTTCGACCGTCCCGAGGCGGCGATGGCCGAGGGCTCGCCGACGTGGTCCCGCCGGATCCGGACGTTCGCCCGGACCTACCGGGGGTTCCTCTCCGAGATCGTCCTCGCGATCGGGATCTTCCTGACGATCCTCGCCATCGGGGCATACACCCCGCTGATGAACTCCGCCCCGTTCTCCTCGATCGACTCGGTCACGAACCAGTCCGCCTCGAACGGGCCCGACTACAACCTGATCTTCGTGATCGTCGGCCCGATCATGGTGATCGTCGGGGGCTACCTCGTCGGGGCGTACTACCTTGCCCGCCGCCGCTTCGAGCACCTGATGCTGTCGAAGTCGAAGGCCGAGTTCCTCCGCAACCTCCCCGAGGTCGAGGACCTCCTCTGGGACCTCACGCCGGCCGACGAGCTGCGGTACGAGGAGAAGAAGGTCGAGCTGAGGATCCGCCGGTAAGCGGCGGGTCGTGCTCCCCCCCCCGTCCGGGAGGATTTGTAATCCCGCCCGGTCCGGAGGTCCGCATGGCGGAGCTCGTAGAGCGGGGCGGGCGGGACGAGTTCATCCTCCGGCGCCTCACGAAGCCCGAGGAGTTCCGGGCCGCCGAGGAGCTCTCGGCGGCTTCGGCGGGCCCCCGGAGCCCGGCGACCTTCCTGAGGGCGGCCCAGGACAACGGCGGGATCGTCCTCGGGGCGTTCGCCGACGTCCATCTCGCCGGGGCGTCGGCCGCCTTCCTCGGCTGGGACGGCACGACCCTCTACCTCTACGCGCACCTGACGGTCGTCCGCCCGGAGTATCGCAACCACCACGTCGGCCGCCGCCTGCTCCTTCGTCTCCGGGAGGAGCTCCTCGAGGCCGGGCTCGGCGAGATCCGTTGGCTCGCGGACCCCCTCGAGAGCCCGGCCGCTCTGCTGGGGGTCCGGCGGCTCGGCGGCGTCCCCGACCGCTACCTGATCCACCATTTCGGACGCCCGACCGACACCGACGGGGCCACCGAGGAGACCGACCGGGTGCGGACGGTCTGGCGCCTGAGCGACCCGAAGGTCGAGGCCCGACTGAAGGACGGCGCACCGTCCCGCGAGGCCGACGAGTCCCGCTGGAAGGCGAGCGAGGCGATCCTCGAGTCCGAGACGGGCGAGCACGGCCTGCGCCAGCCGAAGGCCGTCAACGAGCCGACCTCCCCGAGCGTCCATCTCGAGATCCCGTTCGACCTCGCCCTCCTGCGGGAGCACGAACCGCGCGCGGTCCGCTCCTGGCGGCACGCGACCCGGGACGCCTTCCGCGCCGCGTTCGACCTCGGCTACGTGGTCGAGGATTTCGCGGTCATCTCGGCCGATCACGAGCGGCGCAGCTTCTACCTCCTCCGCTCGCCGAAGGCCGGCTGACGGCGACGTCGTCGCCCCGCGCTCCCCGTGGCCGCCTCCCCGAGGATCTCGGGAGGGAGATGAAGGGGCGCGGCCCTGTGGGTGCGATGCCGTCCGCGCCCCGGCCGAACCCGGCCGTCCTGCTCCTCCCCGTCGTGGCGGTGACCGTCGGGATCGCGTCGGTGCTGCTCGCGGGGCCGGGCGGCACCGGGAGCTCGAGCCTCACCGGTCCGTCGACCCCCTTCATCGCCCACGTCTCCGCGACCGAGATCGTGCTCGCGGCGGCGCTCCTCTTCCTCGGCACGGTGGCGGTCCTCGTCTACCGGCGGACCCGAGCGGACTCGATCGGCGTCCCCTCGCGTTTCGTCGTGATGGGCCTGACGCTCGTCGCCCTGGGGATCGTCTTCGTCCTCCTCGTCCACGTGATCGCCTTCGCCGGACCGGTGGGGACGCCCTCGTCGACGACGCCCGGATCGGGGAACGGAGGGGCCCACTCCGTCAACGTCTCGAGCGCGCCGCCGTCCGGGAACACCTCGACGTCCGTCGGTCCGTCGAGCGGCCTTCCCCTCCCGAACGGCTGGCCCAGCTGGGTACCATACGCCGCCGTCGCCGTCGCCGCCCTCGCCGTGGTCGCGGCGGTCGTCGTCCTGACACGACGGGGCCAGGTCGCGGACGCGGCCCGCCCGAAGGCGACGCCGGCCGCGGTGGAGCTCGCGGGCCGGCGGGCGCTCGACGCGCTCACCGGACGCCCCGCGGCGGACCCCCGGTCGGCGATCCTCGCGGCATACGGCGAGTTCCTGGCGGTCGTCGCGGGTCGGGCGGTGCCGATCGAAGCGCGGACCGCGCGGGAGATCGCCGCCACTCTCACGGAGGCCTGGGGGGTCGGGTCGACCGCCTCCGGTGAGCTCACGGCGCTCTTCGAGGAGGCGCGGTATTCCTCCCGGCCGATCGGGCCCGCCGAGCTCGCCCGGGCGCGCTCGGCGCTCGAGGCCGTCCTTACGGAGCTCGGGCGCGGGGGCGGTGCGTCGTGACGCGACTCGAGCCGTGGGCCCTCCTGCTCGCGATCGGCGGGGGCCTGGCCCTGCTCGCCGCCGTCGCCACGCCGGGTTCCCTGTTCACGCTCATCGCCGAGCTCCTCTCGGCCGGTCTCCTCGGCCTCGTCGCCCTCGGGGCGCTCCGGGCCCGGACGCGCTGGCCGGAGCGCCGGCTCCCCGAGGTCCGCGTCGACCCGCTCGGGCGATTGCGCGGGGCCCTCTCGCCGAACTCGCTCGGACGGGAGCGCGTGGTCTTCGCGCTCCAGGACCTCGAGTTCACCTCGGGCGTCCGGACCGGCCCGTCCTGGTCCCCGGAGGAGATCCGCGCCATCCTCGCCATGCCCGCCGATCGGTTCCGACCGTGGCTTGATGGGCGCCTCCGGCGGCTCGAGTCCGAGAGCTGAGCGGAGGAAGGGAGAGCGCCCAGGATGGAGCCCGTCCGATGGAGCCCGTTCGTGCTCCCGCTCCTCGGCGGCGGGATCCTCTTCGCCGCGGTCGCGCTCATCGCCCGACGCCCGGACCTCCTCTTCCTCGCCCTGCCGCTCCTCCTCGCGCCGATCGTGGCCCTCGCCGGGCTCGCCCGCGCCCCGACCCTGTCGATCGCGTGGAGCGAGGGCGGGGAGGCCGGCCGGATCGAGGTCCGCGCGCGCCTCACCGGGGCGGACATCGGGACGGCGCCCGCCCTCCTTCCCCGCGTCGAGCGACCGGCCCCGCTGACCGAGCTCGCGCCGCCGACGCGCCGGGACGGTCCGGAGGGGATCGACCTCTCCTTCACCTGGGGGGCGCCCTACCCGCTCCTCACCACGCTCCCGGTCCCGTCGGTGACGATGTCCGACCCGCTCGGCCTCGCCGAGCGCGACGTCGAGGTCCTCGGCGCGCCGCTCCCCGTGGAACGCGTGCCGCCGGAGGCGTCCCGGACGCGGGCGATCCGCTACCGGAGGACCACCCTTCTCCCGGGCGAGACGCGGTCGCGGACGATCGGCGACTCCGGCGAGTTCTTCGGGGTGAGGCTCGCGGCGCCCGGGGACACGCCCCGGCGGCTCAACCCCCGGGCGAGCGCGAGGATCGGACGGTGGTGCGCGAACGACTTCCTCCTCGATCGGACCGGCGACCTCCTCATCCTCCTCGACGCTCGCCCCACGCTGCTGGGCCCACGGGAGGACCGAGCGCTCCTCACGATCGCGCGCGCGGCGGCGTCCGGCCTCGCCCACGGCGTTCTCGCGGCGAAGGACCGGGTCGGGATCGGGGTGTTCGGGGAGTACCTCGACCTCCGGCCGCTCGGATCGGGCGCGGCCCACCGCCACCGGATCGATCGGCTCCTCGCGGACGCGCGGGTCGCCGAGGTCGCCGGTCCTCCGGAGCGCCTCGCCGTCTCGGTCCGGAGGGCCATCCCGCCCGGGGTCACGACCCTCCTGATCACCTCCCTCGCCGACGACGACTCCTACCATCTGCTCCCCCACCTCCGACGGCGGGGCTTCCCGGCCGTGGTCCTGAGCCCGTCCCCGCTCCCGCTCCTGCGGAGCGAGCTCACCGGCACGCCCGAAGCCGAGCTCCTGGCCCGCCTGATGCGTCGGACGCGACGGGCCCGGATCGCGAAGGCGTGGGAGGAGGCGCCCACCCTCGACTGGGAGAACTACTGGTCGCTCGACGGCTTCCGGGGGCTCTTCGA
>JASHUV010000042.1 GCA_030039825.1 Thermoplasmata archaeon | reverse complement strand
CCTGATCGGTCGGACCGATGGTCGACTGATCAATCCGATGACCGAGCTCATCCACCGCAGTCGCAACGATCGTCTCCTTGTGCACGTCCAGTCCGACGAAGATCTCCTTCTCCATTGGGCGCCTCCGAGGCGAGGAGTGGAGGCGCCCCCCATGTACGCTCCGCGCCATGGGCGGAAGTCAACATGTTCTATGGCGGCGGGGGGAACGCGGTGTCTCCCACCGGACAGGATCCCAGGTTTGATTCAAAGTACCCCCTGTCGACAAGACTTTCAAGGTCGGCCGACGTTTCATGGTCGTGCCGTTGAGCGGCGGACCGCGCCCGCGGCTCCCGATCCACGCCCCGCCCCGTCCCCGGCGCGGCCGCCGCACCGTCGCCGCGCTCGCCGTCCTGATCACGCTATCCGCGGGACTATGGGCCTCGCCCTCCCCGGTCCCCTCGGCCACCGCGGGGGGATCGGCAGGACCGCCGCCTCCACCCCTCCCGAGCGCCGGGGCGTCGGCCGCCCGGACGGCCGGGGTCGCGGAGCCGGCGAGCGCGCCGCCGGCACCCCCCGTCACCAACGACTCCGTCCCGCTCTGGACGCGCGGCGACGCCGCGGGCTCCCTCGGCGATATCGGCCCCCGGACCGACGCCGCGGCCGCCTCCGACCCGGCGAGCGGGACGATCCTCTTCTTCGGCGGCTACGTCAACGACACGCTGAGCTGCCTGCTCACGGTCTGCGCCCTGGGGGACACGTGGGTGTCGTCCGCGGGCCACCTGACGAACGTCACGCCCGACCCGGTCACGGCGACCAACTCCCCGAGCCCCCGGTGGGGCGCGGCGCTCGTGTGGGACCCCGCGCTCGGGGCCTTCGTCCTGTTCGGCGGCACCGCGTCGCTCCCGGACGGCGTCAACGACCCGGCCCTGAACGACACCTGGCTCTTCTCGCCCTCGACGGGCCGGTGGACCGCGGCGTGCACCTCCTGTGTGACCGGGCTCTCCTCCCCGCCCGCGCGCTGGGACGCGGGAGCGGCCTACGACCCGGCGCTCGCCGAGGTCGTGATCTTCGGGGGGGAGACCACGGTGGTCACGGTGCCGACGGCGCTCTCGGACACATGGGCGTTCAACGGCAGCGCTTGGACGCCCCTCAATTCGACCGCCGGCCCGTCGGCCCGCTCCTCCCCCGCGATGGCCTGGGACGCGGCCACCGGATCGATCCTCCTGTACGGCGGCGCGCCCGCGAATTCGCAGACCTGGTCGTGGAACTCCTCCGGCTGGACCCGGCTCGAGCCGATCTCCGACCCCGGCGACCTCGCCGGTGCGAGCCTCGCGACGAGCCCAGTGAACGGCTCCGTCGTCCTCGTCGGTGGATGCGCCTCCGACCCCTGCGCCGGGCGGCCGTCGAACCTCACGTGGAGCTTCTCCGGCGGCGAGTGGGTCGAGCTCGCGCCGTACCGCGGCATCGGGCCGCTCGCCCGCGACCACGCCGCGCTCCTCCCCCTCGATCACCCGGCGATCCTCCTGCTCGTCGGGGGGGATGTCCTCGGGGCGGCGTCGAACGACTCCTGGAGTCTCGACGAGATCGAGCTCGCGGCGGTCGCCGTGAGCGCGCCCGCGGTCGACCGGGGCCTCCCCGTTCGCTTCTCCGTCGAGCTCGTCGGGGGCGTCGGGGCGTTGACGGCGACCTGGCTCGGCCTGCCGACCGGATGCGCCGGAAGCTCGAGCCTCGCCCTGACCTGCCCGACGAACGCGACGTCCCCGGGGGACTACCCGGTCCGCGTCCGGGTCGTCGATTCGCTCGGCGCGAGCGTCGAAAGCCCGCCGGGTCTCCTGGTCGTGAACCCCCCTCCCACGGTGGCGGTCCAGGCCGCCCCCACCTCCGGGGCCGTGCCGCTCAACGTCAGCTTCGAGGCGACCGCCACGGGAGGGACCGGCGCGCTCGTGCTCCTCTGGGCGTTCGGCGACGGCACGAACGGCACCGGGGGGGCCCCCTCGCACACCTACACGACGGCCGGCGCCTTCAACGCGACCGTGGAGGTCACGGACGCCGACGGCGTCCACGCCGTCGGGATCCTTTCGATCGACGCGTTCGCGAAGCTCACGCTCCGGCTCTCCGTCGACCCGTCGACGACCTTCTGGGTCGGGAACGCCTCCGTGATCGCCGCGACCGCCTCCGGCGGGGTCCCCCCGTACTCCTACGCGTTCTCGAAGCTGCCCGACGGTTGCACGATGGACGGCGCGAACGCGAGCCGCTGCGCGATCCCGACCCCGGGCTCCTACGCGATCGACGTGACGGTCACCGACGCGAGCCACCAGGCCGCGACCGCGAGCATCACGCTCGCCGCCGTCGCCGGTTCGGCCCGGACGACCGGGGTCTCGAGCCCGACGCTGCTCGACCGGTTCGAGCTCCCGATCGCGGCGGCGATCGGGCTCTCGGCGATCGGACTCGTCGCCCTCCTCGCCGTCCGAGCCCGCCGACCGCCCCGCCGCCCCCCGATGACGACCGTGCCGGTGCCCGAGGCGCACGAGCTTCCGGCGCCGTGGTCGAGCGGCTACGTGCCGCCGCCGGCCCGTCCGGGCCCGGGCGCTCGCCGTCCCTGAGCCCGCATGGCGGCCACGAGGCGGTCCCGGGCGGACGGGCGCGCGGTCGGGGACGGACGGCCCGTCGCGCTCCCGCGTCCGTTCCCGAGGAGGATCGGACCGACCACGCGCCGGTCGAGGTCATCGGCGGCCCGGGAGAGGCGCTCGAGAAGCTCGGGCGCGATCTTCCCCCGCGCCTTGGAGAGCGTGCCCTCCCACTCGAAGCGGGCCTGGGTCCAGTGGTAGAGCGACTCCGGGTATCCGCCCTCGTAGAGGAGCGAGCGCCCGGCGTCGGCGGCGCGTCGGCTCCCGACGGCCTTCAGGCGGGCCTTGACGGCGTCGTAGAAGCGCGTCCCCGGCACGGGGACGGCGATCGAGACGGAGTACTCCTCCGGGCTGAACCGCCGGAAGAGCGCGAGCGTCGCTTCGATGTCCTCGAGCGTCTCGCCGGGATAGCCGAGCATGAGGAACCAGAACTGTCGGATCCCGTTCTCGCGCAGGCTCTGGGCCGCCCGCTCGACCTGGGCGAGGCGCGTCCCCCGGTTCATCAGGTCGAGCATCTTCTGGCTCCCGGACTCGACCCCGACGTAGACCCGGGCGAGCCCGAGGCGCTTCATCCGGGCGAGGAGCTCCGGCCTCAGCAGGTCGACCCTCGCGAGGATCTCGAAGCGCTGGCCGAGGCGCGCCGCCTCGAGGCGGTCGAGGAAATCGTCGAGCCACCGTCGGTGGATCCCGAAGACGTCGTCGCAGAACCGGACGTAATCGACCCGGAAGCGGGTGGCGAGCGCGTCGAGCTCGGCGACGACCCGGCCCGGCGACATCTGCCGGAAGGAGCGTCCGAACGTCGGCTTCGAGCACCAGGAGCAGTCGAACGGGCACCCGCGGGAGGTCAGGACCGCCATCCGTCGCTCGCCGGTGCGCCGCTGCCAGCGCCGGAGGTACCCCTCGAGGTCGACGAGGTCCCAGGCCGGGAGGGGCAGGGCGTCGAGCGGGGTCAGGAAGGGGCGGGGAGGTCCGACCGCAATGCGTCCGCCGGACCTCACGGTGAGCCCGGGCGTCCCGAGGAGCGAGCGGTCCCCGGCGACCCGCCCGGCGACGTCGAGGAGCGTCGCCTCCCCTTCGCCGGGAACGACGGCGTCGAAGCCGTCGGAGAGGTAGGTCGCGGGGCGGCTGGCCGCGTCCGGGCCACCGGCGACGGCGACCGCGCCCGCCGACCGGGCGAGATCGGCGAGGAGGCGCGATCGTCGGTGGGTGAGGGTCTTCGTGTGGACGCCGACGACGTGCGGCCGGAAGCCCCGGAGGGCCCGGGCGACCGGGCGGACGTCCCGGGCGAACGTCAGGTCCACGAGGCGGACGTCGGCGCCGCCCTCCCGGAGGTACGCCCCGAGCGAGAGGAGCCCGAGCGAGGGGTAGAGCTCCACGTAGCGCCGTTCCATCGGATCGTCGCGGGCGACGTACGGGTCGACGAGGAGGACGCGGGGCCGCTCCGTCGCCGCCGACGTCGCCCGGGCGGGGGAGCGGGACCGGTCCATCGTCTACCGCCGGCGCGGTCGGGCCCCGGAGATGGCGCCGACCGGGCAGTACGGGACGCAGAACCCGCAGGAGGTGCAGTGCGAGAGGACCCGGAGCTCGTCGGGCAGCAGGTCGAGGGCGTTCGGGGGGCAGACCCCCGTGCAGAGGCCGCAGAGGACGCAGACGTCGGGGTCGACGGTGACCGTCACGGGGCCGCGACTTCCCCCGATGCCCGGGCGGCGGCCGGAGGCGGCGGAAGCGGGGCGGAGAGGGCGCGCCCGAGGGCGGCGAACCCGGTGAGGGCGCACTTGATCCGGACGGGCGAGAGCGGGATGCCGACCATCTTGAGCACGTCCTCCTGGGTCAGCGCCCGGACCTCCTCGAGGGGACGTCCCGCGACCTTGAGCGTCAGCATCGAGGCGGAGGCGACGCTGATGGCGCAGCCGTCGCCGTGGAAGCGGACCTCCGCGACGCGCGAGCGCGACGGGTCGAGGCGGAGGTCGAGGGTGAGCCGGTCGCCGCAGTTCGGATTGCTCTCCTCGCCGGAAAGGTCCGGCGCGGCCATCGGTCCGAAGTTCTTCGGGGCCTTGTAGTGCTGGAGGATGATCTCCTGGTACATGTCGTACATTCCCGGACCGCCTCCCGCGGGCACGATAGCCGGTCGACCTCCATTAACGGTATCGGCCGGTGCTCCGGGAGCGCGCCCGTCGACCGGGCGCCCCGCCCGAGGGTTTGAATAGGCGGACTTCCTCCTCGCCGCGTGCGCAACGGCCGTTCCGGGCCGCAGTCGCAGGGTCGCCGGGTCCTCGGCCCGGTCGTCGTGGCGCTCGGGCTCCTGCTGCTGGCCGTGCCCTCGGCCGGGGCGTCGCCGGCGGCCTCGGCCCGATTGACGACCGCCTCGCTCTCCGGGATCACCGCCACCGTCACGTTCAACGGGAAGGACATCTCGCAGGCGCCGGCGCCGTCCTCCGCCTTCTCGGTGAACCTCGCGAGCTCCTTCGACCTCATCTACACCTGGAGCTCCGTGTCGACCGGCTCCGGGGTGTCGGCGTCGCTCCCGACGGTCAACGACGCCCGCCTCGCGATGCTCTTCTTCGGCTTCTCGCTCTCGACGCGGGACGTCATCCTCTCGAACGCCGTTCCGTCGGTCGGCGGCCGGATCTACATGAACTGGAGCCCGCCGTCCGTCCTGCACGTCCTGCTCGCGGGGACCTACGAGCTGACCGCCTCCCTCCTCGACCCGAACGGGTCGACGCTCTGGAGCCAGAACTTCTACGTGGACGTCGCCGCCCCGTTCACGATCGGGGCGGTGCTGCCCGTCATCCTCGTCCTGATCGGGGTCTACGAGCTCTACGGGCTCCTGACCTCCGGGCGACAGGCCCGCCCGCCGAAGACGGCCCCGAAGCCGTGGTCGGACCCGAGCGCCGCGCCCGCGGCGGGGGCCGGCACGGGCTCCCCCCCGCCGACGACCGGCGGTGACGACCCGGAGGACCCACCGACCGCTCCGGGAGGCCCGTCATGAGCGCGACCTCGAGCGGGGCCGGCTGCGGCCTCGTCCTCGGGCTCGTGTTCGCGCTCCTCGCGCAGCAGTTCGGCCTCCTCTCGTTGAGCCAGCTCTCCGTCGGCCTCGAAGCCCTCATCGTCGGGGCGGTCGTCGGGCTCCTCGTCGGCGCCCTGATCGGTTGGCGCCTCGGGGCCCGCGAGCTCGCGCGGTCGCGGCCGTAGGGAGCGCGCCGCGGATCGCCGCCGGGGTCATGAGCCCGACCGGTCCTTACCGGCCGGAGGTCCCCCGGTGACGAAGGGCGCGGTCGATCGGCGGCCGTTGTTCGAACGGCTCCGGCCGTCGCGGTGGGAGGACCTCGTCGGGGAGCCTCGGGCGCTCTCGGCCGTCCAGGCGTGGGCGAGGGATTGGGCCGCGTCGCGAACCCCGCCCCGGCGCCGCGCGCTCCTCCTCTCCGGGCCGCCCGGGGTCGGGAAGACGACGATCGCCGGCATCCTCGCGGCGACGTTCGGCTGGTCGGTCGTCGAGATGAACGCCTCGGAGGCCCGCAACGAAGCGGCCGTCGAGGCGATCGCGGGGCGGGCATCGCTCTCCCACACGCTCGGAGGCGGGGGGGAGTACCGTCGACCGGAGGAGGGGGGACGGACCCTCATCCTCATCGACGAGGCCGACAGCATGGCCGGACGGCCGGCCGCGGCCGTCAAGCGGCCCGCCCCTCCGTTCCGCGACTTCCTCCTCGGCCGGTACCGTACCGTCGAGGCCCTCGCGACGGCCTGGGGGCTCGGGAAGGAAGGGCGACCGGCCCCGTTCGAGAGCTGGGCGGCCGTCCCCGCGACCGGGGGCCGCGGCGCCTGGACGCGGCTTTCCGAGGCCCAGCGCGACCTCGCCGACTGGCGGGACTCCCAGAGGGTCGCCGACGCCTCCGACCGCGGCGGCTACGGGGCCCTCGTCGCGCTCGTCCGCGCGACCC
>JASHUV010000041.1 GCA_030039825.1 Thermoplasmata archaeon | reverse complement strand
CGGACCGGGCCGCGAGGAGCCGCAGCGCGGCGGCCGCGGAGGCGTCCCGCGCCTTCGCGAGCGCCTCCGAGCCGCGACCGTCCGCCATCGCGCCCCCCCAGGCGAGCGCGAAGTCGTCGGCGGTCGCCGGCGCCGGGGGATGGCGCACGAGCCGTCGCTCCTTGAGCGTCCGCCGAAGGAGCTCGGTGTAGCCGATGTGGTCGGTGAACATCGTGGCGAACTCCTCGTCGGCCGGGTCGATCGCCTCGACGGCGACCCCCCGGGCCCGGCCCCAGGCGAGCGTCGCGGTGAACGCCGGGTTCGGGACGGCGGCGTCGCCGTACCGGACGAGCGCCTTGAGCTCGGCCGTCTCCCCGGGGGAGAGCGGGACGAGCGGCTCGGCCCCGACGGCCCCGAAGTGGTCGGCGAGCCCGGTGAGCTCGTCCGGCGCGACGGCGAGGCCGACGGCCCTCGGGCCGAAGGCGTCGAGCGCGGGGCCGAGACGCGCCGCGTCGGCGAGAAGGCCCCGCACCGGCGCGAGGAGGAGCGTCCCCCCGAAGTCCGGGAGCCGCGCGTCGATCACGCGCTCTCTCGCTCGGCGATCTCGTCGATGAGCTCGGCCGGGTCGCGGTGTCGGCGCAGCTCGGGGACGGTGAAGAGCGGCAGGCCCTCGATCGACCGACGGCCGGACGCCTCGCGGACGATGAAGAGCGCATGGCCCTCCGCGACGTGGGCGATCTGCTGGAGGAGATCGGCGCGGTGTCTCGCGCTCCTCAGCGAGCCGACCGTGGTGATCAGGACCTCGCGGCCGCCGCGGAGGTCGCCGGTCGAGAAGGCGTCGAACGGGCAGCGGACGGTCACGAAGACCTCCCAGCCCATGCCGCCGAGCTGGGCGAGCGCGCTGTCCCGGAGCTCGTCCCCGGTGGCCCGCAGCGTGCGCGCCCTCCGGGGGGCGGCGTCCTCCTCCGTCTCCTCCTCGGCGTTCGCGCTCCGGGCCGCCTCCGGGCGACGGCCGAACCCGGTCCCCTCGAACGGGTCGATCGGGCGGGCGATCGTCTCGCCGAGGTAGCGCTCGAGCCGCTCGACCACGGTCACCTCCGCGCCGCCGTCCTCCTCGTAGAGCTGGATGGTCCGCCGGCTGACGCCCGCGACGCCGGCGAGCGCGCCGAGGGAGAGACCCCCGGCCTCCCGGAGGGCCCTCAGGCGCGCGCCGTCGATCCGGGCGAAGATCCCGCCGGGGCTCGAGACGAGGAACGGCGGGACGCCCTTAACGAGGTACTCCTCGAGGCTCTCCTCCACGAGGATGGGGATGCCGTACCGTCCGTACACGACCCCGGGTTCGAGCGGCGTCGTCCCGGAGCTCTGGCCGACGAGCAGGACCTGGGCGCCGAACAGGCGCGAGAGGTCGTGGAGGCGCTTCGCCTCCGAGCCGTCGAGGGCATCGACGTTCTTCAGGACCTTCAGGATGAGGAGGAGCGAATCGCGCCGAGCGATGAGGTCGAAGGCGGTCGGCCGGACGTGGTGGGCGTCGGAGACGTAGAAGCCCGCCCGCTCGAGGACCGACCGGATCCGGGCGATGACGCGCTCGCGTCCGCGCTCCCTCGGCATCCGTCGGATTCGATGGGGACCGGGATATAAAGGGGGGCGCCCGGCGCCGGCGGCGAGGGGCCCGGCCGCGGTCAGCCGATGGAGGAGGTGAGCAGGCCCGCGTACTCCCCGAGCCCGATGAGGAGGAACGACCCCCCGGCGAGATCGACCCCCGGCGCCCCTTCGATGACGAACGCTCCCCCCGCCACGAGGGGGGCGGAGGCCGAGGCGTTCGCGCAGGCGCCGGCCCCGGTGGCCCCTTCCCAGTACTCCCCGCCCAGATTGAAGGAGCCGTTCACCGTGCCGCTCTCGTTCGCGAAGTCGTCGACGGCGAGGGTGCACCCCGAGGGGCCGACGTAGGTGATGTTCTCGACGAGGGAGGGCATGTCCGCGCTCCCCGTGGCGTTCTCGACCACGACCGCGAGGCTCTCCACCGGGACGCCGTCCGTCGCCGACTCGATGGGGATCGCATACGTGCAGACGGCGGAGCCCGCCGGTCCGGTGCAGTTCGTCGCGTTCCCCGCCCCGAGCCCCAGGACGGCCCCGAGGGGGGTGCTGTTCGCGCCGGAGCCGCCGCCGCCTCCGGAGGGGGGAGGCGGGCCGTAGACGCAGCAGGGGGAGACGCCCGTGCCGCCGACCGACGCGCTCGCGCTCAGGACGCTGCCGTTCGCGGCGTCGATCGTCGCGGAGAACGTCGCCGGCGCGACCTCGCACGCGAGCGGCGCGGCGTCGTCGATCGCCGTCGCCCAGCAGTTCGTGTAGGAGACGGTCCACGTCGCCGCGGTGACGAACGCAGCGCCATCGAGACCGTCGGACCCGTACCCCGATCCGTCCGAGTACGCCCCGGTCAGCGTGAACGTGGCGACATCGTTCGTCGTGTTGTCGAGGAACGCCCGTCCCCCCCACGCGTTCGCGTCGGCGACGGCCGTCGTCGAATCGATCACGCCGGAGGCGATGCTGCCCGGCAGGCTCTCGGGGCCCTCGAACCCGTTCGATCCGCAGGCCGTTCCGGGGAGGACGGTATAGAGGGACGCCTGGCCGTCGAGCACCGTCACGACGAGGAGGCTTCCGGCCGGATCCGCGGAGAGGAAGAGCCAGGCCGGGGAGGTCCCCTGGCCGACGCTCCCGGAGATCGCCGGGACCAGGATCTCGTCGAGGTCGCTCCCGCCGATCGGGGCCCAGCCGCAGCCGGTCGCGTTCGGCGGGACGCTCGCGGTCGCCGGTTCCGCCGGGACCGACGGCGGGAGGGGGGTCCCGACCTCCTCGGCGTCGTAGTCGGGCCCGGGGAGGGTCGTGTTCGTCGGGGAGTTGATGGCGATCGCTTCGACCGGCGTCCAGTTCCCGCCGCCGTAGTTCGACGCCGCCGAGGCGGCGTCCGCCCGGGCCGTCGTGAAATTGACCGCCGAGGAGGTCGGAGCGTTCTGGGCCGGGATCGAGGGGGAAACGTCGTGGCCCGCGGGCATCATCATGCCGGCGTACGCCGCTCCGAGGAGGACGGCGATCACGACGGCCCCGACGAGGACGGTCCGGGCCGGAGCGGTCCGGAAGAAGCCGCGCGCCCCTCCGCGGGGCGCACCGCCCGGGGCGGGGGGGACCGAGGTCCGTGAGCTCGCCATCGGGGTCTCGGGGCGGCATGCGCGCCGGTCGATAAAAAGGGGCTACCATGTTCGTGCCGGAAACGTGGGTACGAGCGCCCGCCGCGGGGCGAACCCTGATGGCCCGGACCGCATCCCCGGACGTGTGTCGGAGGCCCGGCTCGCCCCCGTGCCGGGGCGACCGCTCCTCCTCGTCCGGCCCGGCGGCCGGTCACGGGCCACGCTGATCCTCGCGGACCTCCATCTCGGCCTCGGCGCGCACGATCGCCTGGGGGGGGGACCACCGGAGGCCGCTCCGGACCGACTCGCCTCCGAGCTCGTCGACGCGGCCCGCCGAACGGGCGCCCGCCGCCTGGTGATCGCGGGGGACGTCAAGCACCCGATCGTCGGGGTCCCACCTCCGTTGCGCCCCCTCATCTTCCGGTTCTTCGGGACCCTCCTCGAGGAGGGGCTCGAGATCGCCGTCGTCCGGGGGAACCACGACGTCGGGCTCGACCGCCACCTCCCCCGGGAGGTCGATATCGCGCCCGCCACGGGGATGGTCCGCGACGGCATCGGGATCTTCCACGGCCACTGCTGGCCGTCGAAGGAGGTTCTCGGGGCGAGGCGCCAGGTGGCCGGCCACCTCCACCCCGGGTTCCGGCTCGCCCCCTCGGCGGACGTCGGGCTCGGCAAGGAGCGTTGCTGGGTCCGGGCCGTGCTCCCGCCGCCCCCGGTCGGCCGGAGACGCCGCGCCCGCCGGACCCGGGCGCGGGAGGTGATCGTCCTCCCGGCGTTCAATCCGATCGCCGGTACCGAGCCCCTCAACCGCCGGCGCCCGAGACCGAGCCGGTCGTTCCTGTTCTCGCGCTTCCTGGCCCTCGGCGAGGCCCGGGCCTACCTGCTCGACGGGACCGACCTCGGTCCGATCCCTACGCTCGAGGCCGTTCGGCCCCGCGCAGCGCCGCCGAGAGGGCCGCCGGCTCCGTGATCGGGGGGAGGCAGCGATCGCCGAAGCACAGGAGGGCCCGGGCGCCTCCGGACGGGCCCCCCGCTCCGGCGAGCTCCTCCGGCAGGGAGAACGGCTCCGGCGGGACGCCGCGGAAGACCCACGCGTTCGGGTGCCAAGTCCTCTCGGCCGCGCGCGCGAGCGCGTCGGCCGCGGCCCCGCTTCCGACGACGACGACCCGGGCCGCGGGGGTCTCCGCGAGACCGACGGCGAGCGCGGTGCCGGCGCCGAAGAGGCCGGCCCCGTCGAGGCGCGGCAGGAGGGCGCCGAGCAGCGACCGCGCACGATCGAGGGGGCCTCCGGCCCCGAGCTCCCCGACGAGGGCGGCGTAACGGATCTCCGCGAGGGCCACGGCGGCGTTCGGGGCGAGGTTCGGGGTGTCCTCGACCGGATAGACCTTCTCCCCGAGCGCCCCGATGACGGGCCCGTCGTAGAGGCGGGGGGCGAGGTCGAGGAGCGGACCGGCGTCCGAGCGGAACTCGCGCTCGATGAGCCCGAGGAGCGCGCCGGCCGCCTGGGCGTACCTCGGTTCGGCGCTCGCCCCCGCGAGCTCGACGAGCCCGGCGGCGACGAGGGCGTTGTCCTCGAGACGACCGAAGCCGCTCCCCCCGTCGGCCCCGAGACGATGGGCGATCCCGGCCTCCGGCCGGTACGCCCGGGCGAGGAGGCGGTCGGCGGCCCGACGGGCGTCGGCGAGCAGCGCCGGGTCGGCGAGCGTCCGGGCGGCCCGGGCGAGCGATCCGATCATGGCGCCGTTGATGCCGGCGTACCGCGCGCGATCCACGACCGGCGTCGGCCGCTGGGCCCGGACCGCCCGGAGGGTGGCGAGGGCCGCCTCGAGCCGGCGGCCCGCCTCCTCGGGGGAGAGACCGAGCCCCGAGGCGACCTCCGGCAGGGCGGCGGCGCGGAAGAGGACGTTCCGCTCCGGATCGTGGGGCATCCGTCCCTCCGTCCCCACCCCGAAGAGGAGGCGCACGAGCTTCGCGTCGGTCGGCTCGAGCGCGCCGTCGATCTCCTTCCGGCTCCAGGTGAAGTACGCGCCGTCGTCGCCGGGCGCGTTGTCCGCGTCCTGGCTCGCGGCGAAGCCGCCGTCCGGGTCGCCGAGGACGGTGCGGACCCAGCCGGCCGTGCCCGTCAGCGTCTCGAGGAGACGCGGGTCGCCGAACGCCCGGACCCCCTCCTCGTACGACGCGAGGAGCGCGGCGTTGTCGATCCCCATCTTCTCGAAGTGGGGGATGTGCCAGCCCTCGTCGACCGAGTAGCGGTGGAAGCCCCCGGCGAGCTGGTCGTTCATCCCGCCGTCGGCCATCTTGAGCAGCGTCTCGAGCGCGCGCGCGGTGGGCCGTTCCTCGCCGGTGGCGAATCCCTCCCAGTGCAGGAAGGCGAGCGCGCTCGGGTGGGGGAACTTCGGCGCCTGCCCGAACCCGGCGTGGACCGGGTCGAAGGAGCTCGCGAGACGGGCCGCGACACCGCCGACGAAGGACCGGCCGGCGCCGGCCCGGCCGGAGGGCCGGGCCCCCTCCGACATCCGCACCACCGCCGCGGCCACGGCGCCGGTGTTCTCCTGGATCGTGCCGGGCGCGGTGCGCCAGAGCCGGTCGACCTCCTTGAGCACCCGGCGGAAGCCCGGACGCCCGTGCTGGTCGGTCGCCGGGAAGTACGTTCCCCCGAAGAACGCCGCGCCGTCGGGGGTGAGGAACCCGGTGAGGGGCCAGCCGCCCTCGCCGGTGAGCGCGCCGACCTGTCGCTGGTAGCGCCGGTCGACCTCGGGGTTCTCGTCGCGGTCGACCTTGACCGCGACGAAGTTCTCGTTGATGAGCCGCGTGACCTCGGCGTCGGAGTAGGTCCCCTCGTCCATCACGTGGCACCAGTGGCACCACGCCGCGCCGATGTCGAGGAGGACCGGCCGGTGGAGCTTCGCCGCCCGCTCGAACGGCTCCGGGCCCCACGGGTGCCATTCGATCCCCTGCTCGGCCGCCGAGCGTAAGTAGGCCGATTGAGCTTGGGCGAGCCGACGGCCGCCGACCGCGCGCTCGCCGCCCCCGGCCTCGCGTCCCATCGCGGCCGGCGACCCCGGGCGGGGCGTTAAGGTTGGGGTGGCAGCGCGGCGGCGCCTACCCCGGCGTAATCGTCCGGCGACCTGTTATAAAGGGGGCCCGGGTGGGCCCGTCCGCTCCGGGGGTTCGACGGCGATGGAGATGCAACCGGGCCAGATGGCCTACGACCGCGCGATCACCGTCTTCTCGCCGGACGGACGCCTCTTCCAGGTCGAGTACGCCCGGGAGGCGGTCCGGCGGGGCGCGACGACCGCCGGGGTCGTCTACCCCGACGGGGTCGCCCTGGTCGCCGACCGGCGGATCCCGAACCCGAAGCTCGCGGAGCCCGCGAGCCTCGAGAAGATCCACCTGATCGACGAGCACATCGCCTGCGCGACGGCCGGCCTCGTCGCCGACGCGCGGGTGCTCGTCGACTACGCGCGCATCGCCTCGCAGATCAACCGGGTCACCTACGCCGAGCCGATCTCCGTCGAGCTCCTCGTGCGCCGGATCTGCGACTACAAGCAACAGTACACCCAGTTCGGCGGCGTCCGGCCGTTCGGCACGGCGCTCCTCGTCGGCGGCTTCGACGAGACCGGCGTGAAGCTGTTCGAGACGGAGCCGTCGGGTTCGCTCACGAGCTTCCGCGCGACGAGCACCGGCGGGAACAAGGGACCGGCGATGGAGCTCTTCGAGCAAAAGTACCGGCCGAACCTCGACGCCGACGGCGCCGTCCTCCTCGCCCTCGAGGGGCTCCGCCAGTCGCTCGACGACTCGGCGAACCTCGCCCAGGTCGAGGTCCTGACGATCGACCGCGCGAAGGGGGCCCGCCGCTTCACGACCGAGGAAACCCAGAAGTACGTCGCCCGCCTCCCGCCGCTCGGCGGGAAGTCGGGCCGGTCGTAGGCCGGCGCGGACCCGCGCTCGAGAGGCGCGATCGTGGTCCGGGTCGAGGACGCCGTCGTCGCGCGCTGGGTCACCGGGGGCTCCCACTTCGAGGTCCTCGTCGACCCGGCGGCCGCCCAGCGCCTGAAGGACGGCCAGGAGGTGGACCGCGCCGACTGGCTCGCGCTCGAGCAGGTCTTCAAGGACGCGAAGAAGGGGGAGAAGGTCTCCGAGGAGCACCTCGAGAGGACCTTCCACACCCGGGACCTCGCCGCGATCGCCCGGGAGATCGTCCTCAAGGGCGAGGTCCAGGTCACCACCGAACAGCGCCACGCCCTCGAGAAGGCGAAGCGCCAGCAGATCGTTGCCACGATCGCCCGCAACGCCCTCAACCCGCAGACCGGCGCGCCCCACCCGCCGAACCGCATCGACGCGGCGATGACCGAGGCGAAGGTCCACATCGACCCGTTCCGACCGGCCGACCAGCAGGTCGAGGAGGTCCTCGCGAAGCTCCGCCCCCTCCTGCCGATCCGGCTCGAGGTCGTCAAGGTCCGGATCACGCTGCCCGCCCAGCACTACCCCCGGCTCATCGGCGAGCTGAAGGCGATCGGCCGGCTGACCGGGGAGAGCTGGCTCGCGAACGGGTCGTGGAGCGGGGTGCTCGAGATCCCCGGCGGCGTCCAGACGGAGCTCTACGCGAAGCTCAACGCGAGGACGAAGGGGACCGCGGAGACCGCCCTCGTTAAATAGCGTCCCCCGGTCCGCGCCGCGGTGCACGCATCACAATGGGCAATGGACATCGACACGGCCCCCGGGACCGGGGCCGCGAGGGCGCCGGCGCGCCTTCGGACCGCGAACGCGTACTAGTCCTCCCCGGCGATGAGATCGCCGGATCGGGCCTTCAACCGGGTCCCGGGACCTACCGGGTCCACGGGAAGACCTACGCGAGCATCGTCGGCTTCGTCTCCCGACGCCCGCCGATGGTCCGGATCGTGCCGCTCTCCGGCCGGTACATCCCCCACGCGGGGGACGTCGTCGTCGGCACGGTCACCGACGTGCAGGGCACCTTCTGGCTCCTCGACATCGGCGCCCCGCGCTGGGCCCCCCTCCACATGACGGGGACGCCGTGGAAGATCGACTTCGGCGAGACGGAGAACTATCTCCGCGTCGGGGACTCGGTCGTCGTCGCCGTCGAGAGCCTCGATGCCACGGGCCGGATCGGCGTCACGATGAACGGGGACGGTCTCGGGAAGCTCGAGGGCGGCACGATCGTCCCGATCTCGCCGGCCCGCGTCCCCCGCGTGATCGGCCGGGGCGGCTCGATGATCACCACCCTCACCCGCCACACCGGCGCCAGGATCGTGGTCGGCCAGAACGGCCGGGTCTGGGTCGACGGTTCCGAGGAGGCGATGCGCCGCGTCGCCGAGAGCCTCCGCCTCATCGAGGAGGAGGGTCAGCGCTCGGGCTTGACCGAGCGGATCACGAGCTACCTCACCGCCACGGAGGCGCCGGCCGGACCGTCGGGTCACGCCGGCCCCGGCCCGTGGCACACCCCCCCGGAACCGGCGCGGGCGCCGGCCGAGGAGGACGAGGAGACCCCCTCCCAGGACGAGTAACGGGATTCGGAAGTAGGACCGAGGAGAAGGAAGGACGATGGGAAGCATAGGAGCGAAGGACGTGCCCGTCCTCATCACGGCGGACGGGCGGAGGATCGACGGACGGAAGGCCGACGAGCTGAGGCCGCTCGCCATCACGGCGGGCCCCTTGAAGCAGGCCGACGGCTCGGCGTTCGTCGAGTGGGGCGCGAACAAGGTCATGGCGGCGGTCTACGGGCCGCGCGAGGTGCACCCGCGCCACCTGCAGCAGAACAACAAGGCGATCGTCCAGTGCCGCTACAACATGGCGGCGTTCTCCGTCGACGAGCGGAAGCGGCCGGGGCTCGACCGCCGCTCCCAGGAGATCTCGAAGGTCATCGCCGAGGCGTTCGAGTCCGTCATCTTCGTCGAGGAGTACCCCCGGACGTCGATCGACGTCTACATCGAGGTCCTCCAGGCGAACGCCGGGACGCGCTGCGCCGGCCTCGTGGCGGCCTCCGTGGCCCTCGCCGACGCCGGGATCCCGATGGTCGACCTCGTGCCGGCGGTCGCGGTCGGGAAGGTCGCCGACTCGATCGTCCTCGATCTCAAGAAGGAGGAGGACAACTACGGCTCCGCCGACCTCCCGATGGCCCTCGTCCCCCAGTCGGGCCGGCTCGTGCTCCTGCAGATGGAGGGGCACATGACCCGCGAGGAGCTCCACCGGGCCCTCGACCTCGGCGTCGGCGGCTGCCGGAAGATCTACGAGGTGATGCGGGAGGCGCTCCGCACGCGGTACGGCGCCGACGCGCCGAGCCCGGGGGTGGCGGCATGAGCGACGAGGTCGCCGCCGAGATCCTCACGAGCCACCTCCTCGACCTCGCCCGGTCCGGGAAACGCCTCGACGGGCGGGGCCTCGACGACTACCGGAAGGCGAGCGTCGTGCCCGGCTTCGTCGCCTCCGCCGACGGCTCCGCCCTCGCCCGCCTCGGCGAGACGGCCGTCCTCTGCGGCGTCAAGCTCGAGCCGGGGAAACCCTACCCCGACACGCCGAACGCCGGCACGCTCACCACGAACGCCGAGCTCGTCCCGCTCTCCTCGCCGATGTTCGAGCCCGGGCCCCCCCACCCGCGGGCCATCGAGGTCTCGCGCGTCGTCGACCGGGCGATCCGGGCCGCGGAGACGATCGACCTCACGAAGCTCTGC
>JASHUV010000040.1 GCA_030039825.1 Thermoplasmata archaeon | reverse complement strand
GCCGCCGATCCGGCGCCCTCTTCGAGCCGGACGTCCACGGTGACGCCGAGGGAGATGGCCGCGGCGCAGCCGATTCCCGTCGTCAGGGCGTTGACGAACCCGATGGCCCCCCAGGCCCGACCCTGTCCCTTCACGTTCGCCTCGCGAGCGCCGACGCCACCAGCGGGGCGGGAACGGCCCGACCGGTCAGGAAGCGGAAGGACTCGACCGCCTGGTAGACGAGGAGTCGGTGGCCGTCCTCGTGGGCCACCCCCACGTTCTTCGCCGTTCGGGCGACGATCGCGTTCGACGGGGCGTAGACGAAATCGAGGACGTAGCTCGCACGGGCGAGGGTCCGGCGCAGCGGAAATCCGGGACCGCCCGAGCCGCGCCGGCCCACGGAGGTCGCCTGGATGACGAGCGACCCCGGCGCGGTGGGCCGATCTCGCCGATCGCGGGCCCCGAACTCCCGAGCGAGGGCCCGGACCGAGGAGGAGGTTCGACCGATCAACGACGTCGACGCCCCGAGTTCGACGAGCGCGGCAAGTGCCGCCCGGGCGGCGCCGCCGGTCCCGATGACGAGCGCCTCGCGGCCGTCCCACCGGTGACGATCTCGGAGCTCGGCCAGCCGGCGTCGTACGGCCGCCACGTCCGTGTTCTCGGCGCGGATCCCGCCCCGTGGCCCGAGCCGGAGCGTGTTGGCGCAACCGCTCGCCACCGCATCGCGGGATCGGGAGCCGGCGATCGAGAGCGCCTCCACCTTGGCCGGTTGCGTGACGTTGACCCCACGGAAGCCCCAGCGGGCCAGCCGGGGGACGACGTGGGAGAGCCGTTCGTCGGGGCCGACGTTCAGCGGAACGTAGAGCCCGGGGACGCGGAGCGCCCGGAACCACTCCTCGAAGATCGACGGGGACCGGGACTCGAGGACCGACCTCCCGAGGAGGGCGTAGAGCGGCCCGTCGGTGGGCCCGGAAAAGAACCGCTTCAAGCGGTCCACCGGCACCTGCGAGGATTCGACGGCCGACCGGCCGGGCAGCGAACCGTACACCGCCGAGGCCCCGAGGCGCCGACCGAGCGCCCGTAGGAGAGCCCCGGAGCCGCCGGTCGTCATCACGATCGAGCGCGACGGGAGGCGGCCGCCCGGCATCGTCTCGAGGAGGTCGATCGCGGTCCGCACGTCCGCGGGGGCCACGACCTTGACGAGGTCGCCCGGGCCTCGGCGGGCCTCGCCCTCGGCGAGGGCCGACCGGATCCCGGTCGCCCTCGGGCGATGAGCCGACCAGATCGTGTCCGCCGCGGGCGCCCCGGTCGGAGGGCGATCGCGCGCCAATTCGCGGTCGATCGCGAGGAACGGAAGGTCGCCGAGCCGGGCCAAGAGGGCGCTCCGGGCCCGACCGACCGATGAGCCGAGCCCCCCTTCCGCGTCGGAGCGGTACGTCGCGATGAGGGGGAGAGGGGAGGGGAAGAGGCGGTGGGCCCGGGCTCTCTCTCGCGTCGGCATCCGGTCGAACCGTACCTCGGCGGCGTCGGCGCCGGCCCGCGCGGCCTCGCTCACCTCGCGGCGCGTGGCGGCGAGGGTCCGCCCCGGCAGGGTGGCCACGAGGACGGGCCGCCCGGAGGCGGTCAACGCTCCTCGATCGTTTCCGCGACCTCGCGACCGAGGTGCCGCGCGGGAGGAAGTCGGGCGATCAGCAGGGGATCGTCCCTCCGGAGGTCCGTGATCGGTCGCACGGCCCCGGGTCCTGAGAGGCGAACGGTCTCCGCCTCCTGCACGAACACGGTCCCCTCGCCCCCCGGGTGGCGGGCCCGAAGGAGGGCCATCGGGCGACGCTCGATCTTCAGGCGACCGACGACCACGGACCGGGCGGGCGCCCGGGGGCTCAGCGCGAGGACCCGGTCCCCGGCCCGGAGCTCGCTGAGGTAGCGCGTCGTTCCGTCGGCCATCAGGACATAGAGGTGGGGCGATCCGGCGTTGACGCGGAACGGTCGGGGCCGGCTGAACGACGATCCGCGGGCCTCGCTGACGACGTGGAAGAGGTGGGCGGCCGAGCTTCCGAGGAGGAAGCCCTCGCCCCCTTCGAGGAGGGTGGTGGTGTCCACGAGGACGCGTTCGCTGATCCCCGCCGGTTCGACCTCCAGGACCCGTCCCCGGCTCCATCGGATCGTCGGGGTGGGGTCGGCCGGGACCTGCCGGACGACCCGCGCGAGGTCCCCGCGGCTCGCGATCTCGATGACGGCACGCTCCGCGCCGACCTCGAGCGCGCCGAGGGCGGCGGGGAGGTGTCGAGATCGATCCGTGACGATCCAGACCGAGTATCGCCCGTGCGCCATCGATAGGAGCCCCTCGAGCGGGATCACCCGGTCCCTCGGCAGGCGCAGACCGACCGAGCCCTCCCTCCGCCCCCGACGGTCGGCCGAGGCGAGGTCGGACGGCGAGAGCACGGAAAGGACGCGGATCGGCGATCCCGTGCGCTCCCGGTCCACCGGACGGAATCCCTCCGCGGTCCGGACGTACCAGCGTTCCCCGGCCCGTCGATCGCCGGACGGTAGATCCGGGCCCACGAACGAGCGGAACCCGGCGGTCCGGGCCGCTTCCAGGAGGCCGGAGGCGCCCGGACCGGCCTCCGTCAGGTCGAGCACGACCCGTTCCCGGGTCATGAGGCCGGGACCCGGGGCGGCTCCGTTCGAAGGACCTCGGCGATCTGGCGCGCGAGCGGGGTGAGCGGGCGGCGTTGGAAGAGATTTCGGCCGATGCAGATCCCTCGCCCTCCGGCCCGCGCCACGTCCCGGACGCGCTCGAGCAGCGCGGCCGGGGAACCGGAGCGTTCCCCGCCACCGAGGAGCACCGGGACGGGCGTCGAACGGTAGAGGCGAGCGAGCTCGTCGACGGAACCCGGTGAGCTCGTCTTGACGATGTCCGCGCCGAGGTCGGCGACGGCCCGACAGGCGTGCCGGATCTCCTCCGGCGTCCCCCCGTCCGGTCTCTTCACGTAGGCCATCGCGAGGAGCGGGAGCCCGAGCGCCCGGCACTGGTCGACGGCGACGCCGAGGTCCCGGAGCAT
>JASHUV010000039.1 GCA_030039825.1 Thermoplasmata archaeon | reverse complement strand
GGCGGCGCCGGTCGCCGTCGTGATCGAGGAGGCCTCCCTGCTCGACGCGGAGAGCCGGGAGACGATCCTCCACGTCGCCCAGAGGCTGCGCCGTCGCCCGATCCTTCTCGTTCTCGCGCTCGACGTGTCGCTTCCCGCGTACCGCTCCTGGGAGGAGCAGCTGATCGGTCGAGGGGACGTCGACTGGGTCCGATTCCCCCACGCGAAGCCCGATCCGCGCGAGGCCGCCCAGCTCGAGGAGAGCTTCGCGACGCTCCCGGCGTCGACCCAGCGTCTCCTGACGTTCCTCGCGCTCCTCGGGGGCGCCGCGACGGAGGTCGGGCTCGGGCGGGCGGCCAAGATGGGGGTCCGGGAGCTCGCGGAGGCGCTCGCGCCGGCCGCCGCGGTGAACCTCATGAAGGTCGAGGAGGGCCGCGTCGTCATCCCCTACGCCTCCTGGGTCGCGCTCCTCCCGACGTTCGTGAGCCCGGAGCTCCGCTCGGAGGTCCACCGGCAGATCGCCGAGGCGATCGGGGCGCTGAACCCCGAGCCGGACTCGAAGCGGGGGCGCGAGCTCGCCGAGCACCTCTTCGCCGCCCAGCCGGACGCGACCGCGCTCCGCCCGCTCCTCGATGCCGCCGAGTTCTCCGAGCGGCTCGGGGCGTACGACGCCGCCGAGGAGCTCCTGCGCGACGCCGAGCGCTGCCTCGACGCGCTCGGCGAGACGGAGCGGACGGAGGCCGAGGTGGAGATCCGGCTGTGGCGCGCCCGGGCCCTCCTCCTCTCCGGCCGACCGGCGGCGGCGGAGGCCGAGATCCGGGAGGGGACCCAGCGGGGGGTCGCCGGCGGGCTCTCCCCGGACCGGTTCCGGGAGCGCCTCGAGGAGCTCCTCCCTTCGCTGCGCGTCGTGGGGCCGAGGGCGAGCCTCGTCGCCGCGATCGAGGGCGTCATCGCGCGGCTCTCCGAACCGAACGCGCGGGGGGCCCAGGCGATGCTCGCCGCCGTGCTCGCCGAGGACCTGCTCGAGGGAGGGCGCTTCGACGACGCGCGCCTCGCCGGGGTGCGCGCCCACGACTACGCCCGCCGAGCGGACCCCGCGACGAGCCGGTACACGACGATCCTCCAGGAGGCGATCACCGCCGCGTCCGGCGAGCCGTCGCTCGAGGCGGTCGGCGGAGAGTTCCGCGACATGCTGAGCCCGGCGGCGTCGCGCGTCGGCCACCCTCCGCTCGAGCAGATGGTCGCGCAGCTCTGGCTCCGCTACGTGGAGCGGCCCCGCCATCCGATCGAGGCGATCGCCGCCCACCAGAAGGCGATCCCGCTCCTTCGGAGGACGCGCGCGACCGCGACCGAGCTCTTCGAGCAGCTCGGCATCTCGGAGATCTCCCTCGACCGTCGGGCGCTTCCGAAGGCCCCCGAGTCGTTCCAGCGCGCCCGGGAGATCGCCGACGCCCTGCACCTCCTGCCGCCCGCCCCCGCCCTCGCGTGCCTCTGGCTCATCGAGGGGCGCCTGGCCGTCGACGAGGGCCGGCCCGATGCCGCCCGGGATGCCTTCCGGGCCCTCGTCGAGCTCCCGGCCGCCGCGGGCCTCCCGGGCTACCAGGCGGAGGCCGCGGTGCGACACGCCCTCGTCGACCTCGCCGAGGGACGATCCGACGGAGCGTCGGAGATGCTCGGCAAGGCCGAGGGGTTCGCGGGCCTCACCCAGCGCCCGGCCAAGTGGCGCTATTCCGAGATCGAGCTCGCCGCGAGCGTCCGGGAGGCGCGGGGTGGCGCCGGTCCCCTCCCCGCCCGGCTCGCGGTCTAGGCGATCCCCGCCGGGACGATCTGCGGGAGGAGCGCGACGATCACCGTCGCCACCCCGACGATCACGAGCAGGGTCACCACGACCCGCTTGAGCTGGGCCGGGGAGAGCCGGGCGCCGAGCTGGGCCCCGAGCGTCGCCGCGAGCGCCGCCACGCTGAGCAGGGCGAGCGCTCCGGCGACGAACACCCCCACCGGGTCGTCGAGGCTCCCGGCGAAGAGGAGGATGAGGATCATCGTGGTGTCGCCGAGCTCGAGGAGGAAGATCGTCACGAGGGCCGTCACGAACGCCGAGCGGCCCTGGCCCTCGGTCGGGGCGACCTCCTTCTCCGTCGCGAGATGGGCGGCGTAGGCGAGGATGACGATCCCCCCGGCGAGCTCGACGTAGCGGAGGTCGCGGCCGACGACGGCGATCAGGACGGTCCCGACCGTCACGGCGATCGCGGACGTGGCGAGGAACGCCGTCGCCGCCCCGGCCCAGGTGGCGAGCCCGGGCCGCCGGGCGGCGAGGCCCATCACGGTGAAGCTCGTCCGGTCGAGGAGCTCGAGCCCCCCGACCACGGCGTAGACGACGAGCAGGGAGCCGAGGGTGGCCATCATCGGAGGCGCTCCCCTCCGGACCGGTCAGGCGAGATGGTGGAGGAAGTCGTCGACGCGCCGTTCGCAGAAGGCGCAGCGCAGGACGACCGGCGCGCGCTGGATGACCTCGAACTCGCTCTCCACGGGCTCGGGTTGGTTCGTGATGCAGCTCGGGTTGGGGCACTTGAGGACCCCGTCGATCCGGTCCGGGAGCGCGACGATCCGCTTCTCGCGGACGCGCTGTTCCCGGATGATCGAGACCGTCGCCGTCGGGGCGATGAGGGCGATGGCGTTGAGCTTCCTCGGCGAGAGCTCCATGTTCTCGACCTTGACGATGTCCTTCCAGCCGATCTTCTGGCTCGGCACGTGCATCGCGACGGAGACGGTCGAGCCGCCCTCGCCGCCCTCCCGTCCCTCGATCCCGATGATCCGGAGCACCTCGAGGGCGAGCCCGCTCCCGATGTGGTCGATGACCGTCCCGTTGCGGATCGGGGTCAGTTTCAGCTCGCGGACCGCCGTCACGACGACCTCCCCGCGAGGATCAGGTTGAGCAGCGCCATCCGGACCGGCACGCCGAGGAACGCCTGGCGGAAGTACGCCGCGTGGGGCGACGCGTCGACCTCCGGGCTGATCTCGCCGGTCCGGGGCAGCGGATGGAGGACGATCATCTTCGGACCGACGCCCTCGAGGAGCGGGGGGTCGACCCGGTAGGACCCCGCGACCTGGGCGTACTCGGCATCGTCACCGAAGCGCTCCCGCTGGATCCGGGTCACGTAGAGGACATCGGCGCGGCGGACCGCCTCGGGGACGTTCGGGACCTCCTCGATGCGGATCCCGGCGCGATCGAGGTCCTCACGCACCGGAGCGGGGAGACGGAGCGAGGGGGGCGAGGAGAGGACGAGCGTCGCCCCGAACAGCGCGAGGGCGCGGGCGAGGGAGTGGACGGTCCGTCCGTACTTGAGGTCCCCGAGCAGCGTGACGGTGAGCCCGGTCAGCTTCCCGTACGCCTCGCGGATCGCCGCGAGATCGATGAGGGTCTGCGTCGGGTGCTCGCCCGCGCCGTCTCCGGCGTTGATGATCGGTCGGTCCGACGCGCGGGCGGCGAGTCGCGCCGCCCCCTCGTTCGGATGGCGGAGGACGATGGCGTCACCGTACTGGGAGATCACCCGGATCGTGTCGTAGAGGCTCTCGCCCTTGCGGAGCGACGTCGAGGAGGAATCGGCGATCGTGACGGAGCGGCCTCCGAGACGGGCCATGGCGGTCTCGAAGGAGAGCCGGGTGCGCGTCGACGGCTCGAAGAAGGCGAGAGTGAGCACGCGCCCGTCGAGCTGGGCCCCGACCTTCTGGCCGCGGGCGTACGGGAGCATCCGTCGCGAGGCGGCGAGCACCTCCTCGATCTCCTCCCGGGTGAGATCACGGATGGCGAGCAGGTCCCGCCCCTTCAGCGCCATCGGCGTCGGGAGCGGACCTGGCCCTTAAATGGTCGCGGGCGGCCCGCTGCTGCGGAGCCGGCCCGGGTTTGGGGCACGCGTCGGCGGAGTCGGACTCGACGGCCTGCGCCGCCGTTCGGCGCGCGGCCCCCCGAGGGAGGATGGATCGTTAGCGAACCCAAGACCGGAGATCGGGGGGAGGAAATTCCCTCTCAAGAGGAACGTCCCGCGCGGTCGATGGGGCCCCGGAAGCGCCGGATTCGCCCGCGAGAGTCCCCCGCGTCGCCCCGGGCGCGCCGTCTCGAGGCACCCGTGTCCGAGCCCCGCCGAGCGCAGCGAACCGTTTCCGCCGGGGAATCGGCCGTCGGGGCGTGCGTTCCACGGGAGGCGCGAACCCCCGGGCGAGCTCCAGCACCCCGACAGGAAGCGCACCCCTCCCGCAGCGCGCCGGCGCCACCCGTCCGGGGAGGTGCGCCCCTAGGGGGGCGCGCGCACGAGCTCGCACCACGCGAAGAGGCAGAAGACCCGAAAGGAGGTCGCCAACGGGAATCCCGTCTAGGAGACCGTAGTCCTACTACGCTTGGCGGCTGACGGTGGGCGGTCCACCGTTCCCGTGTCCGATCTTCCCTTGACCCAGGCGCTCTTTGGGCCTTCAGCCGAGGCTCGCCACGTGGAGCTTCCGAACGTTATGGGTCAGGCACCAGAGCTTCCACTCCGCTCCGACCTTCGTTTTGCCTCGTAAGAGGAACTGTCGGAGCCCTCTCCCCTGCTCGATCTGCCCGAACACCGGCTCCACGCTCACCTTCCGCCACCGATACTCGGCCCGGCCTCGACGACTCCG
>JASHUV010000038.1 GCA_030039825.1 Thermoplasmata archaeon | reverse complement strand
TCGTTCCTCGAGGTCCTGCAGCCGGGTCGCTACGGCGTGGAGGCGAGCGCCCCGGGGTACGCTCCGTACTCCGTCTCCACCTACCTCGTGAGCAACGCCACCCAGGACTTCGCCATCACGCTCCTCCCGTGGACCTCGAACGCCACGGGACCGTCGAACTCAACGAGGTATTTCGACGGGGTGGCGGTCGGGGCGGTCGTCGGGGCCGCCGGGACGGCGGGTGTCGGTATCGCCCTGCTGGCGTGGTCCCGGCATCTCGCCCGGGGCCGGCGCCCGCCCCTCCGATCCTTGGACCTCCCACCACCCCCGGACGGCGCCTCGGGAGGGCCGAACGGGGCACGCTGAGTTCGGACTACTCCGGGGACAAGGTCACGTCAGAGAGATACCCGATCATCGTCCCGAAGACCAGTCCCGGGTTCACGAACACGATGTCCCACGGGCCGGACGTCACGACGATTCGGAACGTGTCGATGGTCTGATTGTAGTACGGCCCGCTCGTCCAGTTGTACCCGCCCGCGAGGGTCGATGAGTGGACGAACGATTCGAACTGGCTCGGGTCCATGACGTAGATGATGATCCCCGCTGTCGTGGTGAAGCTCCCGCTCACGACGGACGTCCCGTTCGCGATGAGCGTGATGGCATTGAACTGGCCCCCCGGGATGTTGTCGATCGTCCCCCTCGGGACGAGGACCTTCCCCTCCGACGGCGTCGGACCGGTCGCGCGAGGGGGAGAGGCGAGCACGATCGCGACCGCCACAAGAGCGGCGAGCACGGCGACCGAAGCGCCCAGGTAGCGCGCCCGCGGCCATCGACGGCGGGTGGCCGGGAACGAGGCGGCGAGGGGCGGCCCGTTCACAGGACCCGATTCCTCAGGTCGACGGCGAGCCGCTGTCCGTCGAAGCTGTAGTAGACGTTCCGATCGATGAAACGGCCCTCCGACCACTTTGGCACGCGGAGGAAGCGGACGAGTCCTTCGGGGCCCTCTTGAGACCGGAACTCGATGAGGCCTTCGGCAAGGTGCGTGAGAAGCGCGGTCGCGCGGGGGTCAGCCATGCCGGTCTCGGTCGTGAGAACGATGATCGAACCGCGGTCCCGAGCGGCCCGCCGTCCGTCGCGGAGGAGGCGGGCCAGCTGGGCCGCGGACAGGTCGAGAGTAAGGAAGGAGAACGAGTCGACCGCGAGGACCCCCCGAACCGGCATGAACTCGACGAGGCTCTCGAGCGCGTCGCGCTCCACGATCGTCGTCTCGTGGGCGCCGGCCACGCCCCCGTCCTCCAGGGCCAAGCGGTCGCGGAGCTCCTGCTCGACCTGGGACGTGACGAACGCCACGGGGCGGGGGACGTGCCGGGCGGTCCGGCAGAGGCGCCGGACGAAGAAGCTCTTCGCGAGGTCGGCCCCTCCCTCGACCACGATGGTGGTCCCTTCCTCGATGGGGGGCACGAGGACGTCGAGGCCCGCGACCTCGACCTTGAGGCTCATGGAGCGAGCACCGGGACCCCGCGCTTAAGCCGGGGAACCGGAGTGTCGGGCGGCCTCCGGAGATTCCGGCGCGATACGCGAAGTCCGGAGGGGCCCCCTATCCTGAGCCGGGCCGTCGGGGGCCCGATGCGCTCCTTCCGCGCCGACCGCCGGGGCCTGTCCGAGATCGTCGGGACGCTCATGCTGATCGTGATCGTCATCTCGGCGGCGACGCTCCTCGCCGCCTTCGTCGCCACCTACCAGAAGCAGGAGCAGACGGAGGCGGCGTTCGCGCACGACCAGAGCCTCGAGTCGATCCACGTGCTCAGCCTGTCGACCGCCGTGACGAACGGCGCGTTCACGAACCTGAGCTTCCTCGTCGCGAGCGAGTACATCAACCCCAGTATCGTCCTCGGCATCACGATCGACAACTCCCCACTCCTGTCCTACTCGGTGGAGAACGTGTCGAACCCCGGAACCTGGTACATCGAAACCTTGGGCGGCGCGGACCTCGTACTGGGCCCCGAACAGGAGGTCCTGGTCGCGACGCATCTCCCCGGAGGCCCGGGGGCGATGGGATTCCTCAGCCCCTCGGTCGTGCCGCTCCCCGACCAGTACATCAAGATCGACATCGACACGGTCCTCCAGAACGATTTCAGTCGGGTCTTCCTGCCGCCCGATCCCCTCGATGTGGTGTCCCAGACCGACGCGACGCCGGGCAACAACGTCACCCTGCTCGACGCGACGACGTCCTTCCAGCCGGGCGGCAACGCGTCGATCGTGTCGTGGGCGTGGAGCGTGACCGGGGGGGGGACGACGTCTCAGACCGCGAGCTTGACGAGCCCGACCGCGGGAAGCCTCTCGGCGGGCGCCTTCACCGGTACGGGCACGGCGGAGTTCGAGGTCCCCGGTGACTTCGTCTACGCCGGCTCGGACGCGGTCGAGTTCACGGCACCCCCCACTGTGACCTCCGGCTGTGCCCTGACGAGTCCCGCCGAGGTCACCTCCTCCTCAGGGAGCGTTTCGGCGGGCGTACTGACCGTGACCTTCGATTTCTCCGCCGCCGCCGAGTCCGGGTGTTCCGGGGGGACGATATCGGTCGCGACCGACGGCATGACCCTGCTGGCGACGGAAAGCTTCACGGGAGAGACCGTCCAGATCTCGCCGGCCCTCCAGTACCTGACGGCTGTCGACCAAGGCTCGCCCTACGAGATCACGCTCACGGTCACGAGCAGCGATGGGCTCGAGGGAACCTCGACGCAGAGCTTCACTCCGCCCGGCTCCGCGCCCTGGTAGGGTCGCGTCCTGCTCAGGACGGCACGAAGAGCGCGAAGATCACCACGGTCCCGATCATCAGCCCGAGCGAGTGAAGGATCCCATACCGGGCCCGTCCTTCGGTGAACGCGCCGATGATCGCCCCGGTGCCAAGTCCGTTGATCAGCATGAGCTCGAAGAACCGCTCCTTGAGGGTGGCCGGGTCGAGATGCGGGATGTAGGTGGTCGCCGCGGAGCTCGATTGGCCCGCGAGAGGGTTGCCGCCCAGGAAGTTGATGGAAAGCGTCCCGAGGTCCGGGGCGATCGAGATGAGCGCGAAGAGGACCGCCATCAGGACCCCGAAGGCGATGTAGATGACGGCAACCGGTAGCAAGAGCTGCTTCTCTCGCTCCTCTTCGATCTTGACGAAATCGTCCATGTCCTTCGCGGCGCGGTAGATCACCGTCGCCGTCTCGCCCCCGACCCCGGTCGCATCGGCGATGAGGGCGGCGTAGCGCTTGACGAGGGGGCTGCGCATGTTCGCCACCATCTCCCTGAGGACCGTTTCGAACGGCCGTCCCATTCGGATCCCGTCCGCGGCGATGCGAAGGGGCTTGCGAAGGATGTTCGTGTGGGTCTTGGCGAGCTCGACGAGAGCCTTGGCCGGATCGATCCCGCCCCGCATCGCGTCGGCCATCTCGAAGAGGAACTGGGCGAACGCCCGCTCGAACGCGCGGCTCCGCGCGATCTCCCGTCGGGAGGCGACCCCGAACGGTCCGAGCGCTACAACGGCGGCGAGGACGAAGACGAAGTCAGGGGCCTGCGGCGAGAGATTCGCCGTATTGTAAACAACGTCGAGGCCCAGAAGGAGGACGAGGAAGGCCACAACAGCGGGCAGGTAGATGACGTAGTACTGGGTCTTTACCGGATGGACGGCGAAGTATCGCCGGAACGTGAATCGAGTCGTCGTTTTGAGGTAAAGGATGAAGCCGCCGGCAATCGCCCCGGCGATCGCGGCGCCGACCGCCACGCCCAGCAGAATCTCCCCCGGCTTGATGCCCGTAAAGATCGAGACTCCGGCTGTGACGTTTGTATTTACGGTGAAGTTCCACGTCAGGACGGCGGTGTTGCCGGAGGTATCGGAAACCTGGACCGTCACATTGTGCGGGCCGTTCTGGAGCGCCAGGACCGAGGGGGGCGTGTAGGAGACGTAGGTGGACGTGATGTTGGTGGTGGCGACTTCTGTCACATTCGCGCGGTCAACGTGAATGTAGATGGTCGAAGTGTCAATCGTTCCGGCGGAGTCCTGGAACGTCGCCTTGATGAGTGGGGTGGTGGTCGTGACTGTTCCGTTCGGCGAGGGCACGGTGGGTGTGATCACAAGCGGTCCGTTCAAGCTTGCCAGGTGGGCAGCCCGAATCGGCACCGCAAGGGCGGTAAGACCGGAGAGGGCGACCACAATCGTGAGTAGCAGCACCAGCGCTCGCATCGGGCTCACTCCGCCTTTGCGTAGGCGATCGAGATCAACACCATCGTCACGATGACGGCGACCGGGGTCA